>NZ_JASCOM010000443.1:0-2797 GCF_029959925.1 Pseudomonas sp. PS02303 | reverse complement strand
GCGGTGTATCAGGTAACGATGATGTCGACTGACACTCCGCCTTCGCGGGCAAGCCTCGCTCCTACAAGAGGTTGCGCTCGCCTGATCCGCATCGATCGGGCTTGTTCGGCGCCGCCGTCCTGGCTGCCTGGTAGTACTTGTTGTTATCGCAGTGTGTTGTTGTCGCAAGTCACGGACGCGCAAAGACACGCCCGCCTGACTCGCGGGGGCAGTAAAGGGTTGTTTTTAGTCAGCGGGTTTTACGCAACGCGGCCCGTCGCCGGCACGCATCACCGAACGCCTGGAAAATGCTCAAGTAGGGCGGGTTCGACAGGACCTGCCATTCCGGGTGCCATTGCACACCGACGGCAAACGCCTGGCTGTGTTCCACCGAAATGGCTTCGATCAAACCGTCCGGCGCAACCGCTTCGGCGCGCAGGCCTGGCGCCAATCGATCAATACCCTGACTGTGAATCGAATTGACCCTGAACTCGGCGGGCAACTCCATCGCTTCGAACACGCCACCCGGTTGCACCGTCACGGTATGCGCCGGGGCGTACTGCACCGCCAGCTCGGGACTGTCCGCTTCCCGGTGATCGAGCATGCCGGGCAGTTCATGCACCTTCTGGTGCAGGCTGCCGCCGAACGCCACGTTCATTTCCTGAAAGCCTCGGCAGATGCCGAGCACCGGCACGCCCGCCGCAATGGCTGCACGCAATAAAGGAAGGGTGGTGGCGTCCCGCGCCGGATCGTGATCCGTGCCGGGGGCACTGTCCGGGCCTTGATAGTGGAAGGGTTCCACATTCGAGGGCGAGCCGGTCAGCAACAGACCGTCGAGCTGCGCGAGCAGGTCGTCGATATCGGTCAATTCGCCTAGGGAAGGAATAACGACGGGCAGCCCCAAAGCCGCAACGCTGACAGCACGCAAGTACTTGTCGCCGCTGATGTGGTAGGGGTGCAGGCCAATCTGTTTGACGCACGCTGTAACGCCGATCAATGGCTTGAATGCCATTTTTATCACCTCGAAGTTTCACACTTGAACGAGCTTTTCCGGAGCTTAGCCTTGTTGATTTTAATTAACAACTCTCATGTAAAAAATTCTAAACGCCGATCGTCCGATCCTCAGGGTTTACGCGGTACTCAAGACCGTTATGGCACTCTCGCCCCCCAAAAAGGCCCGAAAATAAAGGTGGAGAGGCCAAGTGTTCGCTATTGACTTCACTTTGCCGTTCGGGTTGACTGGGCTCGCAACAAGGTAGTGAACATAATAATTAACAGCTAATAGGTGCATCATGTCGGTCCCTCTGCGTACCGTTCAACTCAACGAAGCAAACGCATTCCTTAAGAAATATCCTGAGGTTTTGTACGTCGACCTTCTGATTGCGGATATGAACGGTGTGGTGCGCGGCAAGCGCATCGAACGCACCAGTCTTCATAAGGTTTACGAAAAAGGCATTAACCTGCCGGCGTCTCTGTTTGCTCTGGACATCAATGGTTCTACGGTGGAAAGCACCGGCCTGGGTCTGGACATCGGCGACTCGGATCGAATCTGCTATCCCATCCCTGGCACTCTGAGCATCGAGCCGTGGCAGAAGCGTCCAACCGCGCAGTTGCTGATGACCATGCACGAACTGGAAGGCGAGGCGTTCTTCGCTGACCCGCGTGAAGTGCTGGCCAATGTGGTGCGCAAGTTCGACGACATGGGCCTGACCATCTGCGCGGCGTTCGAGCTTGAGTTCTACCTGATCGACCAGGACAACGTGAACGGTCGTCCGCAATCGCCACGTTCGCCGGTCTCGGGCAAGCGTCCGGTGTCGACCCAGGTGTATTTGATCGACGACCTGGATGAATACGTCGACTGCCTGCAAGACATCCTTGAAGGCGCGAAAGAGCAGGGCATTCCTGCCGACGCCATCGTCAAGGAAAGCGCCCCGGCGCAGTTCGAAGTGAACCTGCATCACGTCAACGACCCTATAAAGGCCTGCGACTACGCGGTGTTGCTCAAGCGTCTGGTGAAGAACATCGCCTACGACCACGAGATGGACACCACGTTTATGGCCAAGCCATATCCGGGCCAGGCGGGCAACGGTTTGCACGTGCACATTTCGATTCTCGACAAAGAAGGCAACAACATCTTTGCCAGCGAGGATCCCGAGCAGAACGCCGCGCTGCGACACGCGATCGGCGGTGTGCTCGAGACCCTGCCGGCGCAGATGGCTTTCCTGTGCCCGAACGTCAACTCATACCGCCGTTTCGGCGCGCAGTTCTACGTACCGAACTCGCCGAGCTGGGGCATCGACAACCGTACCGTTGCCGTGCGTGTGCCGACCGGTTCCGCCGATTCGGTGCGCATCGAACACCGCGTGGCGGGTGCCGATGCCAACCCGTATCTGTTGATGGCGTCGGTGCTGGCCGGTATTCACCACGGCCTGACCAACCAGATCGAGCCGGGCGCCCCGGTGGAAGGCAACAGCTACGAGCAAAACGAGCAGAGCCTGCCGAACAACCTGCGCGATGCATTGCGCGAGCTGGACGACAGCGAAGTCATGGCCCGTTACATCGACCCGCTGTACATCGACGTGTTCGTGGCGTGCAAGGAAAGCGAGCTGGCCGAGTTCGAGAACTCCATCTCCGACCTTGAGTACAACTGGTATCTGCATACCGTTTGATGGGTTGAGCGGTGGGGCAATTACTTTCGATATTGAATGTGAGGGCCTCTTCGCGGGCAAGCCTCGCTCCTACAGGGAGAAGTGCCTGGCGCAGAAGCCGTGCACGCTGCAATACCTGTAGGAGCGAGGCTTGCACGCGAAGACGGCCG
>NZ_JASCOM010000442.1:0-2801 GCF_029959925.1 Pseudomonas sp. PS02303 | reverse complement strand
GAACAGGTTCCCGTACTCCGATCGAGGCCAGTCCATCCACCGTTGAAATTCCTCAGGTCAGGGGCCGCGACCCCGGCTCGTCGTGACTCGCTTCACCGTCGCGGCGAACGGAGTCCCGGGCGGAGCGAACCCTTGACCCTTCGCTGATCAAATCACCCTCTGGCGCTCTGTTCCTGGCCACCGGCCGGGAGCGGAGGCCCCCAGCATGGGTGCTGTTGATTTTGCTTTTGGCGCTCTGGGTAGTATTGCGAAATGTTCTTCACCCCCCTCCCGGATCCTGTGGGGTGCTGTTACACCCCCACTTTACCGAAGACTCCTTCGTTTTTTGGCTCTGGAGTGGAGGCGCAAACCTCGCCCGTTATGTTCCTGGTCGTGATGAGAAAATTTGCCATCACCACTGAGGAGCTGGGCATGAGGGTTTCAATCGAGCTGGATCGTAAGGATGTTTTGTCCCTGATCGCTGTTTTTCTGCTGATGCTCCCGGATTCCGGGGCTTTGCGCGGTTCTGAGGCTGGCGAGTCCCTGCTTTACTTGATACATAGAAACAATGTGTTAGCAGGTGCTATGCTCGGCCCCACGAATAAGGGGGCCATGAATGGCGCATAAAAAAACCCCTGAGAACTCTTCCAACTTGGCAGGCGGGGAGTTCACAGGGGCTGACGAAGCTAGGCTTCTGGACGAGAGAATAACACGCTACGGCGTGGCTCACACAAGGTCTCAGGCGATGCTAGAACATCTCCGAAAGACCCCGTCCGAAGCGACCATCAAGACTGCCGCTAGCCTTGCCAGCTGTGGTAATTACCTGCATTTCCGGGAGTACTTCACCGTGGGCAAGGTACGGCTGCATAGCGCGACGTTCTGCAAGCAGCACCTGGTCTGTCCGTTGTGCGGCATTCGCCGCGGTGCCAAGGCTCTTGGGGCTTACTTGACCCGCTGGCAGGTGATCCAGGAGGAACGCCCGGATCTGCGGCCCTATCTCCTGACCCTAACAGTCAAAAACGGGCCGGATCTTGAAGAGCGTCAATCGCACCTCGCGAAGTCGCTACGTCGCTTGATGGATCGTCGTCGCTACTTCAATGCCGGTACTCGTGGCGCTCCCTGGACAGAGCTTTGCAAAGCCGAGGGGGCCGTCTACACCCTCGAGCTGACCAACAAGGGCAATGGCTGGCACCCGCATTGTCACATGATCATTCTGGCCACATCACAGCCCTCCCAAACCGACCTCAGCACCGAGTGGCACAAGATCACCGGTGACAGCATGGTCGTGGATTGCAGGCCCATCCTGGGCGATCCCGTTGAGGGTTTCATGGAGGTGTTCAAGTACGCCGTGAAATTCTCCGATCTGACCTTGGCTGACAACTGGCACGCGGCGCAGATCCTCAAGGGCAAGCGCCTGCTGAACAGCTTCGGCTTGTTCCGTGGCGTTGAGATTCCCGACTCGCTGCTCGATGAGCCGCTCGACGGGCTTCCGTACCTGGATAGGTTCTATCGCTACCTGGGCGATTCATACCAGCCGGCGAGCATCAGGGAGTGAGGGCAGGCGACAGCGTAGCGCCTGCCTGCCTCACTCCCTGAAATTGCCGCTCCTATGGCTCACCTATTGCTGCGGCAATAGGCCCAACAATAGGACCTGCAATACAACCGCCAAGAGCCAAAAACATAGAACCCAACAGCAAAATGCCGTCACCCCTGCGGGGCTCCGTGGCCGCCCCTCCGGGCCGCCCAAACCTCCCGGGGGAGCGCCCCGGAAGGCCTTCAGGGTTCTGAATCGCTGCGCGATCCGCCACCCTCTTTCCTCCCCTGCGCCCTGGACGGGCTTGTCTCGAAAATTCACCCGCGTGCGCGCCCGGCAAAGCCGGACCAACCCGCTTTCTGAGACTGCGCGACGCATCGGCGCGGGACTCCGTCCCTCCCTCTGCTGCTTCGGCTCGAAACCAGGTTGGTCCGGTTTCACCTGACGCGCACGCAAGCGGTGCGGCCGGATGCTTCGCACCCTGGTTTCGCCCTGGACGGGCTGCACCAGGGCAGAACGGAAAAATTCGGCCTGGGGGCCATTTTTCCTCACCCCCCTCGTGGGCTCGGGTGGCGTCTGTCAGGCTGTTTCCGTCGTCTTCGACGCCGGTTTATCAGAGCGGCTTTTGGCCGCTCTGGAAGCAGCTTTCGCTGCCCAAAGCCCTCTGCGCTATCATTCGATTTTCGTCTAGGAAAATTCCTCATGCAGCGTCTCGCCATACCTTCGGATTACGTCCTGCAGTTCATCCTGGGCCGCGCCTCCTATGTCCTCCCATGGGAGGACAAACTTTGCCCAGGTAATCCAGCAGATGATCCCGAAACTGGCGCAGAGGAATACAACGCATATGCCATCAAAAAGGCGCAGGAAGTCGGCAGAGCAACGAAACCAGACCCCGTGCTAGATGCAGTGTATTTGGCGTTAAAAACGCCTGGAGAGGCTTACAGGGCCCTTGCTGAGGATCTTGCGGAGGCTTATCAAGGTCGTTATAGGTTTCTCATAGACAATTTGGCCCAGTGGGACGAAGAAACCAGGTGGTTGAGGGCTGACCTGGTTTTTTCCAATTCTGAGCTTCGCCATTTGTCAGCCACGCAAGTGATGGCTTTACGAACAAGGGCCGCCGAGGCCTGACGCGCTGCGCTTGTCCCCTCGACCTCCATACGGGAACAGGTTCCCGTACTCCGATCGAGGCCAGTCCATCCACCGTTGAAATTCCTCAGGTCAGGGGCCGCGACCCCGGCTCGTCGTGACTCGCTTCACCGTCGCGGCGAACGGAGTCCCGGGCGGAGCG
>NZ_JASCOM010000441.1:0-2808 GCF_029959925.1 Pseudomonas sp. PS02303 | reverse complement strand
GGCTTGCTCGCGATGACGGCGGCACATCCAACAAAGATGTATCTGACGCACCGCCTTCGCGAGCAAGCCCGCGCCCACAAGTTTTAGATTTCCAACACACCGCTGATGCAGGTCACCACCGAACCACCAATCCAGATCTCATCACCCACCTGCTCCACCTGAATGCGCCCGGCGCGGCCCATGGTCAGGCCCTGGCTGACCACGTAGGACGCCGGCGCCAAGCCTTCGGCAAGCAACCACTGCGCAATCCCGGCGTTCAAGCTGCCGGTAGCCGGGTCTTCCGGCATGCCATCGCCGGAGATGAAAGCGCGCACTTCAAACTGCGCAACATCGCCATCGCGCTCAGGGTGCCATGGCGCTATCACGCCGACGGCCAGGCCCAGCATCTGTGAATGATCCGGCTGCAAATCCAGCACCTGTCGGCGGTCCTCGACCATCACCGCCAACCAGCCGGCACCGTTATCGACCCATTGAGCCCGGACAATCACCCCCGGCTCCAGTCGCAGCCCTCGGCGCACACGCTCGACGACGTCAGCGTCCACCGGCCCTGTCTTGATCAGTGGCGGCGCGAGAAAGGCCAGCTCCGCGCCTTGCCTGCGGACCCGCACCAGACCGACGCCGCACTCCTGAATGATCTCCTCACCCTTGGGCACGCCCCCGGCCTCAAGCCATGCATGGCAAGTGCCCAAGGTCGGGTGACCGGCGAACGGCAACTCGGTGAGGGTGGTGAAGATCCGTACCCGATAGTCGGCGCGAGGGTCGCGCGGTTCGAGGATGAATGTGGTTTCGCTGAGGTTGGTCCAGCTTGCGAACGCCGCCATGCGTTCATCGCTGAGCCTGTCTGCGTCGAACACGACTGCCAACGGATTGCCCTTGAGTGCAACCTGGCTGAAGACATCTACTTGTTTGAAATCGAATGAGCTCATTGCCTGCCTTGGTCTTGAGAGAGTCGAAGAGATTTACTTGGGAATTTCCAGCCCGCGTATCACCGCCGGCCGCGCCAGGAATCGCTCCAGCACGCGAGTGACGTTGGGGAAATCCTTGATGCCCACCAGATCGCCAGCTTCATAGAAGCCGATCAGGTTGCGCACCCACGGAAAGGTCGCGATGTCGGCAATGGTGTAGCGTTCGCCCATGATCCAGTCGCGCCCTTGCAGACGGCTGTCCAGTACTTTCAGCAGGCGTTTGCTTTCGTCGACGTAGCGGTCACGGGGACGTTTGTCCTCGTAGTCCTTGCCGGCGAACTTATTGAAGAACCCGAGCTGGCCAAACATCGGCCCGATGCCACCCATCTGGAACATCAGCCACTGGATCGTCTCGTAACGCGCCGCCGACTCCTGCGCCAGTAACTGGCCGCTCTTGTCGGCAAGGTAAATCAGGATCGCCCCGGACTCGAACAGCGGCAGGGGTTTGTCATCAGGGCCGTGGGGATCGAGGATCGCCGGGATCTTGTTGTTGGGGTTCAGCGACAGAAATTCGGGGGACATCTGATCGTTGCTGTCGAAGCCCACGCGATGGGGTTCGTAGGGCAGACCGATCTCTTCGAGCATGATCGACACCTTGACGCCATTGGGGGTCGGCAAGGAGTACAGCTGAATCCAGTCCGGGTATTGGGCCGGCCATTTTTGGGTAATCGGGAACGCGGACAGATCGGTCATGGGGAGCATCCACAGTGAACAGTAAGCGCTGATCATAATGGAGGAGACTGGTTTTTTGCGTATCAATCTTGTTGATGAAGAAGATCAAAACATTGCAGTCATCGTTCTGCGCCGCTACCTGTACCGTGTCCATAAATCCGCAACATCCTGTCGATAACCTCTGCTCCAACCCATGCAAGGTTACCGGTACATTGCGGCGCACTCGCCGGAATCGAACCAAATGGGCTTCAGAGGACTCTGAGAACTGCCCTTTCGGAAACGGACCGGCCCAATGACATGGAAAACACCCGATGCTGGGAGCTCGTGGTGTAAAGGTTTGTCAGCCTTAACCGAATGCGCTGAAGATCACCTATTAAATGATGAACCTTTTCAAATTTGCCGATCGCTTCAAGCAACGCGCGTATGTCGTCCTGCCCTCCCTGCTGGCGATGAGCGCGTTGTTTTTGTCGCTGGAGTCCAGTGAAAGCCGCGCCCAACCGGCAGACGGCACCCAGACCCTGGTATTCCTGCGTCACGCGGAAAAACCCGAAGGTGGTCTGGGCCAGCTCAACTGCCAGGGCCTGAACCGTGCCATCGACCTGGCCACCTTGCTGCCGGAAAAATTCGGCAAGGCCAATTACGTCTTTGCCGCCAACCCGACACGTAATGTCGAGGAAGGCGAACTGGACAATTCCTACAGCTACATTCGCCCCCTGATGACCATCAGCCCCAGCGCGATCAAGCTCGGCTTGCCGGTGAACATCAACTTTTCAGCCAACGACACCAGCGACCTGGCCGATGAATTGCTCCACGACAAGTACCACAACTCGGTCATCTACACCGCCTGGTCCCACGGTTACCTGCCCGAGCTGATCAACAAGGTCGCGGGAGATGCAGTCGGAAAGAAACAGAAGATCACCGAAGACTGGGAATCCAGCGACTACGACTCGCTGTTTGTGCTCACGCTGACCTGGCATAACGGCAAGGCGAGCCTGCAGAGCCATAGCTACAAGCAAGGGCTCGATAATGGGCGGGAGACGTGTCCGACGTAAGCAGTCGATACCCTCCAGGCATTAAAGTTTATAGCGCCTGTCTGGGCCCTATCGCGAGCAGGCTCGCTCCCACACTGGATCTCCGGCGCGACACAGATCCAGTGTAGGAGCGAGCCCTG
>NZ_JASCOM010000440.1:0-2812 GCF_029959925.1 Pseudomonas sp. PS02303 | reverse complement strand
GCCTCGCTCCTGCAGCGAGGCTTGCCCGCGAAGGCATTATCACGCTCACCGATATTCCTCCTGCCTTGCACATAACCCGCGCTAACATCCCCCGCCAATAATAAAAGCTCACGGAAGACTCACCATGACCACCCCTGCCTTCGACCTGCGCCCACTCATGGTCGCCAACATGGCCTGTTCCATGTCGATGATGGCGTTCGTCTCCCTGATCGGACCGATCGCCCGGGTGTTGGGCCTGGCCACCTGGCAGGCCGGCGCGGCGGTGACGGTGTCCGGGGTGATCTGGATGTTGCTCGCCCGCCCCTGGGGCCAGGCCAGTGATCGCTATGGCCGGCGACGGATTCTGTTGATCGCCACAGCCGGCTTCACCCTCGCCTACTGGGCCTTGTGCCTGTTCATCGATGCCTCGTTGCGTTTTCTGCCGTCGGCGCTGTTGGGGTTTATCGGGTTGATGATCGGACGCGGCCTGATCGGCGTGTTCTATGCCGCGATTCCGGTGGGCGGCAACGCGCTGATCGCCGACAACATCGAGCCGCAACACCGCGCCAAAGCCATGGCGGCCCTGGGCGCGGCCAACGCCTGCGGGCTGGTGATTGGCCCGGCGATTGCGGCGTTGTTGTCGCGCTTCAGTCTGAGCTTGCCGTTCTATGCCATGGCGATCCTGCCGTTATTGGCGTTTGTGGTGCTACACTACAAACTCAAGGGTCAGGAACTGCACCTGCGGCAAGCGCCGCGCAAGGTTCATCTGAACGATCCACGACTGCGTCGCCCAATGGCTGTCGCGTTTGTGGCGATGCTCTGTGTGTCGATTGCGCAGATCACCGTCGGCTTCTTCGCCCTCGACCGACTCGGCATGAACCCGGCCGATGCCGCGCAAACAGCGGGTATCGCCTTGACCATGGTCGGTTTCGCGCTGATCTGTTCGCAACTGCTGGTGCGCCGGCTTGAATGGCCGCCGCTGCGGCTCATCCGCGCGGGCGCACTGGTGGCGGCCGTGGGCTTTGCCGGCAGCATCCTGGCGGATGCTGCGTGGGGTTTATGGCTGTGCTTTTTCGTGTCGGCGGGCGGGATGGGACTGATCTTTCCGTCGTTCGCCGCACTGGCGGCCAACGCGGTCGACGCCTCGGAACAAGGCGCCACCGCCGGCTCCATTGGTGCCGCGCAAGGCTTTGGCGTGGTCATCGGACCGCTGGCGGCGACGTTGATCTACGACGTCGATCCGCGCCTTCCCTACCTGGTTGCCGCTGCGCTGTTGCTGCTGGTGGCGTTGTGGCCACAGACGCGGCAGCACTGAGGGTTACAAAATCCGATAGAGCAACCGCTCGATCCGCACCCGACTGACACGCTTGAGGAACTTGGCCACCGCCGCCGGGTATTCCAGCAGCGTTTCCAGATCCTGATATCGCTGGATGCGCGTGGTGTTGTGGAAAATCTCGCCCAGTTCTTTACTGCGCGGCTCCAGCAATTCGCCTTTCGGGTCATCGATCAGCAACGCGTTCTCAAGGTCGAGGCGGAACGCCCGTGGGTTGAGGTTATTACCGGTCAGCAAGGTGTAGCGCTTGTCGATCCACATGCCTTTGAGGTGATAGGTGTTGTCGCCGTCCTTCCACAAATGCAGGTTCAACTTGCCGCTGTCGATGCTGTGTTGATGGCGTTTGGCAAAGCGCCGCAGGCTGATCTCGTAAAGATACGGCAGCGCGGCGATCACCTTGAACGGCTCGCTCGGCGGGATGAAGAAGTCGTTGGCGGTCTTGTCGCCGACCACGATGTCGATTTTCACGCCGCGCCCCAGAGCCCGGTTGATTTCCCGGGTCACCGCCAATGGCAGGTTGAAATACGGTGTGCAGATGGTCAACTGATGTTGAGCGCTGGCGATCAACTCGCAAATCACTCGGCTCAACGGGTTGTTCTTGCCCACACCGAGCAGCGGACTCACCGACAAACCGCCCTTCGCCGTACTGCCGGCCGTGGTGTCGTACGCCGCGTGCTTGAGGCGGCTGCGCAAATCGCCAATGTCGTTGCGCAGGCTGCGGGTGGTCGGCAGGTTCGGCAGGTCGAGACGATGCACCGCTTTGGAAGCGATCAGACCGTGCTGGATCAAGTGCTGCATGGAATCAGCCAGTGCGTGGTTCTGCAGCAGGTGATAACGGTCGTAGCGGTACTTGTCGAACTTGTGCAGGTAAACGTTGTTCAGGCTCGCGCCGCTGTAGATCACGCAGTCATCGATCACAAAGCCTTTCAAATGCAGCACGCCGAACAACTCGCGAGTCTGCACCGGCACGCCGTACACCGGCACAACACTTTCGTGGGTGCGCGTCGCTTCCTGGTACCAGGCCGAGTTGCCCGGCTGTTTGCCGGCACCGATCAAGCCGCGCTGAGCGCGCAGCCAGTCAACCACCACGACCACGTCCAGTTCCGGACGCTTCAGTTTGGCGGCGTGCAAGGCATCAAGGATTTCCTGGCCGGCCTCGTCCTGTTGCAAGTACAGCGCAACGATATAGATGCGTTGGGTGGCACTGGCGATTTTTTCCAGCAGGCAACGCCGGAACTCGGCAGCGCCGGAAAGAATGGTGACGGCATCGGCGGTCAGCGGAAAACTGCGCAGCTTAGGCAGCAGAGAGCGTTTGAAAAGCGACGGCATAGGGCTCGCAAAGGGTCAATTCCGAAGAGTCCGAGAGCTTACACCATGGATCCGCTTGGGTCTTCCCACGGCACCGATCGTTCCCGCGCTCTGCGTGGGAATGCCGCCATGGACGCTCTGCGTCCGCTTCGAAATGTGACGCGGAACGTCACGGGATGCATTCCCACGCAG
>NZ_JASCOM010000043.1:0-36699 GCF_029959925.1 Pseudomonas sp. PS02303 | reverse complement strand
CGCTCCCACAGGGGATTTGTGAACGACACAGATCCAGTGTGGGAGTGAGCCTGCTCGCGATGGGCACGACTCGGTCTTCAAGCCTTGCGCTTCAACCACTCCACCATCCCCAACCCCGCCGCACGCCCACTGGCGAAACACGCGGTCAGCAGATAGCCGCCGGTCGGCGCTTCCCAATCGAGCATTTCCCCCGCGCAGAACACTCCAGGCAATTGCTTGAGCATCAGCCGTTCATCCATCGACTCGAACATCACGCCTCCGGCGCTGCTGATGGCCTCGTCCAGTGGACGGGTTTTAACCAGCATCAGGGGCAACGCCTTGATCGCCCTGGCCAGCAACGCCGGATCAGCAAAGCTTTCGGCCGGTGTGAGTTCGCGTAGCAACGCCGCTTTCACCCCATCGATCCCGAGCTGGCTGTGCAGGTGTTTGGACATGGAGCGGGAGCCACGGGGTTTGCTCAGCGCCGCCTGAACTTTATCCACAGGCCGGCCCGGCAACAGGTCAAGATGAACGGTGGCGGAGCCGTGCTGATTGATGGCCTCGCGAATCGGTGCCGAGAGGGCGTAGATCAAGCTGCCTTCGATCCCGGTCGCGGTGATCACGCATTCGCCCAAGCGCGGCACGTCGTCATTGAGACCGATGGCGATGTTCTTCAGCGGCGCGCCAGCAAATTTGCTGACCATCAACTCGCTCCAGGCCTGCACCTCGAAGCCGCAATTGCTCGGTTGCAACGGCATCAGTCCTACGCCTCGCTGCTCCAATGGCAGCATCCACGCGCCGTCCGAACCAAGGCGTGACCAGCTGCCTCCGCCGAGGGCCAGCAAGGCGGCGTCGGGCTTGATGATGGTTTCGCCGTCGGGGCTGTCGATGCGTAACCCACCATGGTCATCCCAGCCGAGCCAGCGGTGGCGGGTGTGGATAACGACGCCGGCCTCGCGCAGACGCTTGAGCCAGGCGCGCAACAGGGGTGCGGCTTTCATGTCGGTCGGAAACACCCGGCCGGAGCTGCCGACGAAGGTTTCGATGCCCAGGTCATGAATCCACTGGCACAACGCATCAGCGCCGAATGAGCGAAGCAGCGGGGCAATCTGCGGCGCGCGTTCGGCATAGCGCGAGAGAAACGCCGGGTAGGCTTCGGAATGGGTGATGTTCATGCCGCCGACACCGGCCAGCAGGAATTTTCGCCCCACCGACGGCATGCCGTCGTACAGGTCGACCTTGATCCCGGCCTGGCTCAGCACTTCGGCCGCCATCAGACCGGCGGGGCCGCCGCCGATGATGGCGACGTGAGAAGGGGAGGAGGTCGAGGGCTGGGTCATGGAGTGCGCTGCGGTTCGGCGGAATAAGCCGGGCATTCTATCAGCACAGATCCCTGTGGGAGTGAGCCTGCTCGCGATGGCGGTGGGTCAGTCAAAATCGATGTTGGATGTGATGGACTCATCGCGAGCAGGCTCGCTCCCACATTGGTTCCGGGGTGTTCATAAAATAGTGATCAAAAAACAACCAGTGCTCTGCATGCCATATGAAGCATGGCCTGCAGACCCTTTCACTCAGGTTATCCACAGGCAGTTCCACAGGCATTGTGGGTAAAGACTCACACCTCAATGACACCCTGATGACTGCCAGACCCGTTGCGCGCTGTGATGCAGGATGCCGTGGCGGCGCGCCAGGGCCTGGCGGTCCTTGCTGTAGCCGCCGCCAATCACTCCTACCACCGGAATATCCCGCCCCAGGCAGTGGCGCATCACGCTTTCATCGCGAGCGGCCACGCCTTCGTCGGTCAGCTTCAGGTAACCGAGGGCGTCGTCCTTGTGCACGTCGACGCCAGCGTCATACAACACCAGATCCGGTTGGTAGAGCGGTAGCAAATAATTCAGCGCGTCATCCACCACCTTCAGGTAATCGGCATCGCCCATGCCTTTGGGCAACGGGATGTCCCAGTCGCTTTCAGCCTTGCGTGCAGGAAAATTCTTTTCGCAGTGCAGGGAAACAGTCACCGCCTCCGGGGTGTTGTGCAGAATCCGTGCAGTCCCGTCGCCCTGGTGCACGTCGCAATCGAAGATCAGCACCCGATTCACACGGCCTCTTTCCAGCAGGAAATGGCTGATCACCGCCAGGTCATTGAAGATGCAGAAACCCGCCGGATAGTCGTAATGCGCGTGATGGGTGCCTCCGGCCAAATGACAGGCCAGCCCATGTTCCAGCGCCTGTTCTGCCGCAAGCAACGATCCGCCGACCGCCCGCACGGTGCGTCGGGCCAGCGCTTCGCTCCAGGGCAGGCCGAGGCGCCGCTGGTCTTCGCGGGACAACTCGCCGCTCATGTAGCGTTCGATATAGGCAGCGTCATGGGCGAGGGCGAGAATCTCCGGGGGGCAGAGCTCCGGGCGCAGCAGGTCGGCGTCCCGGGTCAGGCCGCTGTCCACCAAGTGATCGCGCAGCAGGCGAAATTTGTCCATGGGGAAGCGGTGATCCGCCGGGAATTCGGGGCTGTAGTCTTCGTGGTAGATCAGCGGCAGCGGCATAACGAATTCAGGTAGGAATGAGTGAAGGATCCTACCAGCGTTGTAGACTTGCGGCATGGAAAGGGGAGGAAAGATGGAGCCGATACTGGAACTCGAGAGCGCACGACTGCTGTTGCGGCAGTGGCGCGATGAGGATTTGCCGGAGTTTGCGGCGATGTGCGCCGATCCACAGGTGATGCGATATTTTCCGGCGCCTTTAAGTCGTCTGGAAAGTGCGTCGCTGATCGGACGGATTCGCGGGCATTTTGCCGAACATGGCTTTGGTCTCTGGGCGCTGGAGCGCAAGGACACCGGGGCATTCATCGGTTTCACCGGCCTCGGTGTGGTTGGTTTCGATGCGCTGTTCACCCCGGCGACCGAAATCGGCTGGCGCCTGGCGCGCGAGCATTGGGGCTTGGGTTATGCCAGTGAGGCGGCGTGGACCGCTCTGCGCTGCGGCTTTGATCGGTTGGCGCTGCAAGAAGTCGTGTCGTTTACCGCCAAAGACAACCTGCCTTCGGAAAAAGTCATGCAGGCGATCGGCATGCACCATGATTCAGCCGATGACTTTGACCATCCCAAGCTCGCGGCTGATCATCCCCTGCGTCACCATGTGCTGTATCGCATCTCCCGTGAACAATGGCTGCAAACCTTGCATGGATAAGCAGTCACGGACGTTTACAATGGCTGCCATGGGCCCTGGCCATAAACTGAATCGACCGCCGCAGCCAAGACTGCGCGGCAAGCTTTGTGTGAGGAGAGTCTGAATGAGCCAAGTGTTGGATGATCTGGTCGATTTGCTGACCCTGGAACCGATCGAAGAAAACCTGTTTCGTGGCCGCAGTCAGGACCTGGGTTTTCGTCAGTTGTTCGGCGGTCAGGTGATCGGTCAGTCGTTGTCGGCGGCCAGTCAGACAGTCGAAGAAGCGCGCCATGTGCATTCGATGCACGGTTATTTCCTGCGCCCGGGCGATTCCGCGTTGCCTGTGGTGTATCAGGTTGACCGGGTGCGTGATGGCGGCAGTTTCAGCACGCGCCGGGTGACGGCGATCCAGAAAGGCAACCCGATCTTTACCTGCAGCGCCTCGTTCCAGTACGACGAAAAAGGCTTCGAGCATCAGGCCGAGATGCCGACCGTGGTCGGCCCGGAAAACCTGCCCTCGGAACTGGAACTCACCCAGCAGCGTGCGCACCTGATCCCTGAGCACATGCGCGAGAAATTTCTGTGCCCCAAGCCGATCGAATTCCGACCGATCACCGAGAAAGATCCCTACAACCCGCAACCGTCCGATCCGGTCAAGTACGTCTGGTTTCGCGCCGACGGTGCTTTGGCCGACTCTCCGGCGTTGCACAAATACCTGCTGGCCTATGCCTCGGACTTCGGTCTGCTGACCACCTCGATGCAGCCCCATGGCAAATCGGTCTGGCAGAAAGACATGCAAGTCGCCAGCCTCGATCATGCGCTGTGGTTCCATGCGGATCTGCGCGCCGATGACTGGTTGCTGTACGCAATGGACAGCCCATGGGCCGGCAACTCGCGCGGGTTCACCCGAGGCAGCGTGTTCAATCGTGCCGGGCAACTGGTGGCTTCGGTGACTCAGGAAGGCTTGATCCGTCACCGCAAGGATTGGGCATGAGCCTGGCCGAGGTGCGGCACTGGGTGTTCGACATGGACGGCACCCTGACGGTGGCCGTGCATGACTTCGCGGCGATCCGCGTGGCGTTGGCGATTCCCGCCGAAGACGACATCCTGACCCACCTCGCGGCGCTGCCGGCCGATGAAGCGGCCGCCAAGCATGCTTGGCTGCTGGAGCACGAACGGGACTTGGCGCTGGGTTCGAAAGCCGCGCCGGGCGCGGTGGAACTGGTGCGGGAGTTGGCCGGGCGCGGTTATCGTCTTGGCATTCTCACGCGCAATGCCCGGGAGCTGGCGCACGTAACCCTGGAAGCGATCGGCCTGGCTGACTGTTTTGTCGTGGAGGATGTGCTGGGGCGTGATGAAGCACCGCCTAAACCGCATCCCGGTGGTTTATTGAAACTGGCCGAGGCCTGGCACGTGCCGGCGAGCGAGATGGTGATGGTCGGTGATTACCGCTTTGATCTGGATTGCGGCCGAGCGGCGGGGGCGCGGACGGTGTTGGTGAATCTGCCGGATAACCCTTGGCCGGAGCTGACGGATTGGCATGCGGCGGATTGTGCGGTGTTGCGGGAGATGCTTTCGGCTTGAGGGCTCCTTCGCTGGCAAGCCTCGCTCCTACAGTGGGGCGCGCTGCCCTTGGAGGAGCGAGGCTTGCCCGCGAAGACGTCTGATCAGGCCATACAAACTCACTGACCAAACAATACCTTCTGCCCCTCCGGTGACGTAAGCATCCCATCCCCGTTATGCCCGACCCCTGGCACTTCAACCAGCCGCTGATTCACCCCTTTCGGATTACGACGCAGCAGGTAATTGAAAAAATTCTTCCCGCGAACCAGACGATAAGCACCTTGGGCTTCGGCCTCGCAACTTTTGTCCAGCGCCGGATGCTGCGGGTCGGTGTCTTGCTGCCCGAGCAGATAAGTCACGTCCCGTTTGACGTAATTTCCTTCAATCTGTGGTGCCGTTTGCCCACTGGCATATACCGGTAAATCCGTCAGCCCGTATTTCCAGCGATTGAAACCGGGGCACGCCGCATGGTTGAACGCCACTGGCCGCTGCTCATTGAAATACGCATAGGACGAAGGGTTGGCGACCACGTAGCGAAGCTTCACGCCGGCGGCCGTCAAGGCCGGTTGCTCGCGGGCCAGCAACGCATATCGCTGCACCACCTGAGCGCCACCGGAGTGGCCTGCGAGGATGATTTCCTTCACGTCCGGAAACTGTCGATGGTCGCCGACTCGCTCGATGATTTGATCGAGGGCTGCAAAGGAACTCAGCGCAAAAGGAGCGGTGGATAAACCTCCTGCCATCCAGTCATTGCCCTGCCAGCGCAACACCGTGTCTGCCACAGGATGAAGTGCGATGTCGGTTTCGTTGAGGAATTGCGGCGCGATCACCAGGGTGCTTGCACTTTGCCCGGCCAGTTCCGCTGCGCGCTCGGCGCTCTGGCGATAGGTTTCAGCGTTGCGCAGACGACCGTGGATGATGATCAGCACGCGTTCGATTTTCGCGGGCGCCGGGCCGAGGCTCACCGCCATCTCACCTTCTTTCAACAACAACCGCCCGGGGCTGAGCTCTTTGACGCCTTGCTCCGCAGCCTGGGTGCTCGCGCAGGTGAACAACAACATCAACAACCACTTATTCATTTAAAGGTTTTTCGCCGCAAAGGTATCGCACTGGCCCACCTGGCCTTGCGCAAATCCGGTTTTGAACCAGCGCACCCTTTGCGCTGATGTGCCATGGGTAAACGAGTCCGGTACCACCCGACCCTGCCCCTGTTGTTGCAAACGGTCATCGCCGATGGCGTTGGCCGCGTTCAAGGCTTCTTCGATGTCACCCGGTTCCAGCCAGTTCAGACGCTGCTGCGCATTGTTGGCCCAGACACCGGCCAGGCAATCGGCCTGCAACTCCTGACGCACCAACAAGCCGCCATCACCTTCCATCTGCCGGCCTTGCTGGCGAGCTGTCTGAATTTTCGCGGAAACGCCGAGCAATGTCTGAACGTGGTGTCCGACTTCATGAGCGATCACGTAGGCCTGGGCGAAGTCACCGGCCGCGGAAAAGCGTTGCGACATTTCCTGGAAAAAAGCCATGTCCAGGTAGACCTTCTGGTCGGCCGGGCAATAGAACGGTCCGGTCGCCGATGTCGCCAGACCACAGGCCGAATTAACCCGGTTGCTGAACAGCACCAGCGTCGGGTTTTTATACTGCCGACCGGCCTGCTGGAAAATCTGGCCCCAGGTGTCTTCGGTATCGCCGAGGATCGAGCGCACGAATTCGGCCCCTTCATCGTTGGCCGGCGGCGCCTTGCGGCTCTGGTTGGTGGCCGGTGCCGATTGCTCGGTCATTTGTCCGGTCAGTTGCCCGAGGATTTGCATCGGGTCCTGGCCGGTGAGCCAGCCGATCCCCACAATCAGGATGATCGCGGTCAGGCTCAGGCCTTTGCCGCCACCAAAACGCATCCCACCGCCACCGCTGCCGGCATCATCACCACGGGCGTCGACCACGTTGTCGCTGCGTCGGCCTTTTTTCCATAGCATGTGGGAATCCTCTGATTGTCCGTGGTGATGAGTGTTGCTGGTGTGGGGGGGCGGCGCCAGTCCGGCTGTCCGGCATTTCGTTCACTGGCCGGAAGAATCGCTGACTGTAGGAACATGGATCACCCATTGAATTCCGTCAGGGCGCGGATTTTTATCGAACGGGCGACCCACGGGTCTGTCGAGCATCGGGTTCCAGATTTCGCATTACAGGGTTCATCTTCTAGAATCAGGCAAATTGTAGGTGGAACCTCCCATGGCCGGCAGTCAGATCGAACGTGTCTTCAATGTGCTCGAAAGCCTCACCAGTGACCCTCGCGGTTTGCCGATGCAGATGCTCGCGGAGCAACTGGACATCCCGAAAAGCGCAACTCACCGCCTGCTCGCGGAGCTGATCAGGTTGGGTTATGTGCGGCAGAATCCGGAGAACCTGCGGTATCACTTGTCCACCAAACTGGTGGCGATGGGGTTTCGTTATTTGTCGGGCAGCGGCGCCGATATCGTTCAGCCAGTGCTGGATCGCCTGGCCCAGGACACCGGGGAGTTGGTGCGTCTGGGGGTGATTGAAGGCGAGCGGCAGATCTGGATTGCCAAGTCCCAGGGGGCCCGTTCCGGCCTGCGCTACGACCCGGAAATGGGCCGCGATGCGCCGTTGTTCTATACCGCATCGGGCCATGCGTGGCTGGCGTGCATGAGCGATGCCGAAGCGTTATCGCTGGTTGAGCGCCAGGGCGGCGAGCAGCCAAAAGACCTCGGGCCGAATGCTCCGCGTTCCAACATTGAACTGCTCGAACGTCTGCGTTTGGCGCGGGAGCAGGGCTATGCCTGGGTCGAGGAAAGCTCGGCGGTGGGCACCTCGGCGATCGCGGCGGTGGTGCGGCATCCGAGCGAGGGTCGTGTGATCGGTGTGCTGAGCATCGCCGGACCGAGTGCGCGGATGCCGGGTGCGCGGTTGCATGAATTGGCGCCGCTGTTGTTGAGGTATACCGAGGAATTGGCGGCGGCGAGTCTGGCGTCGGAGTTGTTCAGCTAATTTACGGGGAGCGAGCCTGCTCGTGAAAGTGAACTTTCAAATAGCTCAAATGTTGAATGTCAGTCCGCCATCGCGAGCAGGCTCACTCCCACGGTTTGATTTTTATTGATCGTGAAACTGTGCGGTATTCGAACACTTTCGGCTGAAGCTTGTGTTGGAATCTGGAACCAGGTTCTAAATTATTGGAGCTCGCCGCCCGAGACACGTTTCACTTCTCAAGGGAAACCCATGACCGCCAGCACTCCGCTCTCCGGCGTTAACCAGCCCTTCAAAGGGATTTTGCTGATTGTCGTCGCCACTTTCCTGTTTTCCAGCCATGACGCTTTTTCGAAATACCTCTCGGGCTTCTATCCGATCGTGATGGTGGTCTGGGCTCGTTATGTGGTGCACACCTTGTTGATGGCCGGGATTTTTCTGCCGCAGTCCGGGTTGCGCGTCCTACGGACCAAACGACCGATGCTGCAATTGGTGAGGGCATTGTGCCTGTTGGGCACCAGTTTGTTTTTTACCACCGGCCTGCAGTACATCCCGTTGGCTGAAGCGACGGCGGTCAACTTTCTTGCGCCGGTTCTGGTGACTGCGCTCTCGGTGCCGCTGTTGGGGGAGCGCGTGACACGTGGCCAATGGATCGCGGTGATTTGCGGGTTTGTCGGCGTATTGATCATCGTCCACCCCGGTGGCGATCTGTTCACGCCGGCGGTGCTGCTGCCGCTCTGTTCAGCGCTGTTTTTCTGCTTTTATCAGTTGCTTACTCGCAAGCTCAGCAACATCGACAGCCCGACCACCAGCAACTTCTTCGCCGGCTTGTGCAACACCCTGGTGATGAGCGCGCTGGTGCCGTTCTTCTGGCAAGTGCCGACACTGGGGCATGGTTTCATGATGGTGGCGCTGGGGACCTGCGGGATGACCGCGCATTTGTTTCTGACTCAGGCCTTCCGCCACGCCGCGCCCGCGTTGTTGGCGCCGTTCGGTTACTGCCAGATCGTCTTTGCCGGTTTGCTGGGCTGGCTGCTGTTCTCCCACACACCGACACTGACCACAGTGATCGGGATCGCGGTGATTTGCTGCAGCGGGTTGGCGGCGGCGTGGCAACAGAGTCGTCGGTAGGAAAATCAAACAGGCAGGCCTGGAACCAGGCCTGCCAAGGGAGGGAACTTTACTCGGTGACAGTAGGAATCTTGCGCGGTGCCATGAAGTACATCCAGGTCAGGGCAATGAAGTACATCGCCGGAATCAGGGTGAACAGCACGGTGTAGTTGTTGTTGGTGACCGTCAGGATGTGGCCGACCAACTGAGTCATGAACATACCGCCGATGGCTGCGCACATGCCGCCGAAGCCAAATACCGTACTCATCATGTGTTTAGGCGTGTAGTCCATCACCAGGCTCCAGATGTTGGCGGTCCACGCCTGGTGCGCACCGATGGCCAGGGAGATGGCGAACACCGCGACCCACAGACTGCTCGAACCCGCCGCCATGATTACGCCGACGATGCAGCAGGCGAACAGGAACATGGACAACAGGCGCGCCTTGATCGGATTCATGCCGCGGCCGATCAGGAGCGAGGACAGGATCCCGCCGCCGACGCTGCCGAAGTCTGCAGTCAGGTAGATGATGATCAGCGGGATACCCATCTGGGTCACGTTGATCCCCAGGTTGTATTGCTGATTGAGAAACGGCGGCAGCCAGTACAGGTAGAACCAGAACACCGGTGCGGTGATGGAGTAGGCGAGGGCGAAGGCCCAGGTGCCACGCATGCGCAGGATTTTCGAGAACGGTACACGGGTCTGCTCCGGCTCGACTTCCTTCTGGATGTAGTCCAGTTCCGATTGTTTGACGCTCGGATGGTCTTCCGGGTTGAAGTACTTCAAACCCCAGAACAGCAACCAGATCCCGCCCAGTGATGCCATGCACAGGAACGCGGCTTGCCAGCCCCACACGTGCAGGATCAGCGGCAGCAGCATCGGCGTGAACATTGCGCCGACGTTGGTGCCGGCGTTGAAGATGCCGGTGGCCACGGCGCGCTCGCCGGCCGGGAACCACAAACGCGTGGTTTTCACGCAAGCCGGGTAGTTGGCGGCTTCGGTCAAACCGAGGATGAACCGGCAGACCATGAAGCCGACCGCCGACGTGGCCAGGCCGTGGGCGCCGGTCGCCAGGCTCCAGAGCAACACTGCGCAGAAGAACACGCGCTTCACACCGACCCGATCGATCAACCGGCCTTGCAGCACGAAACCGATGGCGTAGCCGACCTGGAACCAGAAGTTGATGTTGGCGTAGTCCATCGCCGTCCAGCTCATTTCCTTGGCGAGGATAGGCTGCATGACGCCCAGTGCAGCGCGGTCGATGTAGTTGAGCGTGGTGGCAAAAAACACCAGTGCCAGCATGCCCCAACGGGTCTTGCCGACCGCCATGGCGCCGCGAATCTTGTCGCCGATACCGCCGCTGGCAGGAGTCATGGAGGAACGCTCCACGGGAGAGCTTTGAGAAGGAGTCATGTAGGCCACCGATTATTTTTATGTGGTGTTCTGAGTCTTTGGTCATCGAGACCGATGTGTGTGACCGGGCTCAATGTGTCGTCGATGTTGGGCAGTGGACGAAAAATCGTCAATTCGCCAAGGGTCATTGTGTTCGATAATCGCACGCAAACTAACTGGGTAGTACACTTTAAATTGCTGTGTTCGACTGCCAAGCCAATAATTCCCCCGAGAGAAACGCGATCCCTGTAGGAGCCAGGCTTGCCGGCGATGGCGTCCTCAAGATCGCCTTCGCGAGCAAGCTTCGCTCCTGCAAAAAGGGTGCGACGCCTTTAATAAGATTGTCTCCACCACCGGGAGCCGAAATATGCAGCGTTCCATTGCCACCGTTTCCTTGAGCGGTACCCTGCCGGAAAAACTCGAAGCCATTGCCGCCGCCGGGTTCGACGGGGTGGAGATCTTCGAAAACGACCTTCTCTACTACGACGGCAGCCCGCGGGAAATCAAGCAGATGTGCGCCGATCTCGGGATCGCGATCACACTGTTTCAACCCTTTCGGGACTTTGAAGGCTGCCGCCGCGACCGTTTGCATCGCAATCTGGAACGGGCCGAGCGCAAGTTCGACCTGATGCAGGAACTGGGCACCGACCTGGTGCTGGTGTGCAGCAACGCGTCCGCCGATTCCATCGGTGATGAAAATATCCTCATCGACGACTTGCGCCTGCTGGCCGAACGCGCCGGCGCACGCGGGTTGCGGATCGGCTACGAAGCGCTGGCCTGGGGCCGGCATGTGAACACCTGGCAACAGGTGTGGAACATCGTCCGTCAGGCCGATCACCCAAGCCTCGGTGTGCTGCTGGACAGCTTTCACACGCTGTCGCTCAAGGGTGATCCGAGTGCGATCGCCGAGATCCCTGGCGATAAAATCTTCTTCGTACAAATGGCCGACGCACCGATTCTGGCGATGGACGTGCTCGAGTGGAGCCGGCATTTCCGCTGCTTCCCGGGTCAGGGCGAATTCGATTTGCCGGGCTTCCTGGCTCCGATCATCAAGAGTGGGTACACCGGGCCGCTGTCGCTGGAAATCTTCAACGACGGTTTCCGTGCCGCACCGCCTCGGGCCAATGCCGCCGACGGTTTGCGTTCGTTGCTGTATCTGGAGGAGAAAACCCGTCAGCGTCTGGCACAGGAAACGACACCGGCGGTCAGCCTCGACATACTGTTCGAAACGCCCAAGGCCAGCGAATACAACGGCATCGAGTTTCTCGAATTCGCTGTGGACGAAAGCCTTGGCGCCAAGCTTTCCCATTGGCTGGAGCGACTGGGTTTCGTCAAGGCCGGGCAACATCGCTCCAAGAGCGTGAGCCTGCTGCGTCAAGGTGACATCAACCTGATCCTCAATTCCGAGCCTTACTCGTTTGCCCACAGTTTTTTCGAAGCGCACGGTCCGTCGCTGTGCGCCACCGCCGTGCGGGTCAAGGACAGCGCCAGTGCGCTCGCTCGGGCCGTGGCTTACAAGGGGCAACCGTATCGCGGACTGGTCGGCCCCAATGAACTTGAACTCGCTGCCGTGCGCGCACCGGATGGCAGCCTGATTTATCTGGTGGATCAGGACGCCGATGTCTACGGCACTGATTTCCATCTGCAACCGGCTGCCGTGGCCGGTGGTGGCCTCAAACGCATCGACCACATGGCGATGGCATTGCCGGCCGACAGCCTCGACAGTTGGGTGCTGTTCTATAAGAGCCTGCTGGATTTCGAAGCCGATGACGAAGTGGTGCTGCCCGATCCTTACGGTTTGGTGAAAAGTCGAGCGTTGCGCAGTCGTGACAGTTCGATTCGCCTGCCGCTGAACATTTCCGAAAACCGCAACACCGCGATCTCACACGCGCTGTCGAGTTATCGCGGCTCCGGCGTGCATCACATCGCGTTTGATTGCGATGACATCTTTGCCGAAGTCAGTCGTGCCAAAGAGGCGGGCGTGCCGCTGCTGGATATTCCGCTCAACTATTACGATGACCTCGCTGCACGGTTCGATTTCGACGACGAATTCCTCAGTGAACTGGCGTATTTCAACGTTCTTTATGACCGCGATGCCCAGGGCGGCGAGCTGTTCCATGTGTACACGGAGCCGTTCGAAGGGCGGTTCTTCTTTGAAATCATCCAGCGCAAAAATGGCTACGCCGGTTACGGTGCGGCCAATGTGGCGGTACGCCTGGCGGCCATGGCCAAATCCCGAAGTGGTGCGGTACGTCTGGCAAAGTTGTAGGAAAATCGTAAACACGGCGACAAACCGCTGCCGCGCGGCTTCCTTCACTGGGCGGTGCGGCCCATAATCGCCAGCCTGTGCAGTGATGGCCGTGAGCCCGCAATGACGATAACTTCAGAACTCTCCGCAGTGCCCGCCGAACCGATTGCCGGGCCGCGCAAGAGTCGCAAGAACAACCCGGAAAAGACCCGCGAGAACATCCTTCAAGAGGCGATTGTCGAATTCGTCCAGCAAGGGCTTTCCGGTGCTCGCGTCGATGCCATCGCCGAGCGCATCCACACCTCCAAACGCATGATTTATTACTACTTCGGCAGTAAGGAACAGCTGTACGTCGAGGTGCTGGAGAAACTCTACGGCGACATCCGCAACACGGAAAACCATCTGCACCTGGCCGAACTGGCGCCGGTGCAGGCGATTCGGCGACTGGTGGAATTCACCTTCGACCACCATGACCGCAACGTCGATTTCGTGCGCATCGTCAGCATCGAGAACATTCACAACGCGGAGTACGTGAAGCGTTCCGATGCGATCAAGGCGATGAACAACACCATCCTCGATTCCCTGGGCGTGATTTTGCGTCGCGGGGCTGAAGAGGGCGTGTTCCGTTCAGGGCTTGAGCCGCTGGATGTGCATCTGCTGATCAGCTCGTTTTGCTTTTATCGCGTGTCCAACCGCCATACCTTCGGTGAGATTTTTCAGATCGACTTGCCGGACGAAAGCATCAAGCAGCGTCATCGGGAGATGATCTGCGAGTCGGTCTTGCGATACCTGCAAGCCTGACCTGTGGCGAGGGGGCGTCGGAACACCGCATCGCCCCGTTGGGCTGCGATGCAGCCCTCATACTTTCAACCTTAGCCATTCATGCTCTGAAAATGCGCCAACATCCGCTGCGCATCCGGCACCACGCCACTGAACAACTCAAACGCCTTCACCGCCTGAAACACCGCCATGTTGCCGCCATCCAGCGTTCGGCAACCCAAGGCGCGGGCATTGCGTAGCAACTCGGTTTCCAGCGGAAAATAAACAATCTCCGCCACCCACAACTCAGCCCGAAGCAACTCCACCGGAACCGGCATGCCCGGCAGTTTCTTCATGCCCATGGGCGTGGTGTTCACTAACCCATCCGCCTGTCCCAGCGTGCTCGGCAAATCATGCCCCGCCACGGCCCGGCCAGCGCCGAAGTGTTGATTGAGATTGTCCGCCAAGGACTGCGCACGGCTGATCTCCACATCGAAAATACTCAGCAGCTGTACGCCTTCGCTCAACAGCGCGTGGGCCACTGCCGCCCCGGCCCCGCCAGCGCCCATCTGGACCACACGCTCGCGGGCAACGTCCTTCAAGCCCCGGCGAAAACCCTCGGCAAAACCGAGGCAATCGGTGTTGTGGCCGATGCGCTTGCCGTCCTTCAGCACGACCGTGTTCACCGCCCCGATGCCGCGAGCTTCCGGCGACAATTCGTCGAGCAACGGGATGATCGCCTGCTTGCACGGGAAGGTGATATTCAGGCCGGTGAAGTTCATGCGTTCGGCGGCCATCAACAGATCGGGCAGGGCGCTGCTGTCGAGTTTCAACTGATCGAGGTCGATCAAGCGATACAGATAACGCAAACCCTGGGCATCACCTTCATGCTCGTGCAGTGCCGGAGTACGGGAAGCCTGGATGCCGGCGCCGATCAGCCCGGCCAGTACCGCGTTGTTCTGAGTCACGGCGCTTACCCCTTCAAACGTTGGCTGAAGTAATCCAGCGCCAGGCGATAACCATGGCTGCCGAAACCGGCCATCACCGCTGTGGCAATGGCGGAAACGAAGGAGTGATGCCGGAAGGGTTCGCGGGCGTGAACGTTGGACAGGTGAACTTCGATCACCGGCAATTCGCTGGCGACCAAGGCATCGCGGATCGCGACTGACGTGTGCGTCCAGGCCGCCGGGTTGATGACAATCCCGGCGCAACGGCCACGGGCCGCGTGAATCCAGTCGAGCAATTCGCCTTCATGGTTGGTTTGGCGAAACTCCACTGCCAAGCCGAATTCTTCGGCGGCGCGTCCGCACAGGGCAGAGATATCGGCCAGGGTTTCGTGACCATAAGTCGCCGGTTCGCGGGTGCCAAGCAGGTTCAGATTCGGGCCGTTGAGCACCAGAACGATAGGGGACATCGAAGTCTCTCCACATATTATTTTTGGAATGGGCTGAGGTGATCAGCCTGTGGAGATAAATTGTACTAGCTGGTTAATTCGGTCAATTGAAGAGCGGTTTCAGTGAGGTTTTGTGTGCGGTGATCGGACAGTCGCACGACTTATCGCGGCAGATGCTCGACCAGGAAATCGATAAATGCCCGCAGTCTAAGCGGCATATGACGGGTCTGTGGATAGAGCAGGGTGAAGGGGCGCGAGCGTCCGCCATACGGCTTGAGCACTTCCACCAATGAGCCATCGGCCAGTTCGTTTTCAACGATGAAGCGGTAGGTTTGAAAAAGCCCCGCCCCGTGTTTGGCCAGGGTCACGCCGCCGAGTACGTCGTCAGAACAACTGAGGCTGCCCTCGGCAAGAATCTCCCGCGGGACGCCGTCGTCGTTGAACAGCCAGGCAATGCGCCTACCGCTGCTGGGCAATTCGTATTGAATGCATTCGTGCTGCGCAAGGTCGTCCAGGCTTTGCGGGGTGCTCGCGCGCTTCAGGTAATCGGGGCTGGCAATCATCACCAGGGCGGCGTCCTCAAGGTGCCGGGCGATGAGCCCGGAATCCGGAATCGCCCGCACGCGGATCGCCATGTCATAGCCTTCGCCGACAAAATCGATGTTGCGATTGCTGATGTGCGATTCGACTTTCACGTCTGGAAAACGCGCCCGGAATGCCGGCAACAACGGTAAGATCCGATGGTGCGCATACGTCGTGGGAATACTGATGCGCAGTGTCCCGGACGGTTGCTGTTGCTGGCCCATGACCTCGCGCTGAGCCTCCACCAACTGCGCCAGGGCCTGACGACATTCCTCGTAATAGCGGCGACCGCTGTCGGTCAGCTTGACGCTGCGGGTGGTGCGCGCAAACAGCCGCACGCCCAGACGTTCTTCCATGCGCGACACCGATCGACTCACGGCGGCCGGTGTGACACCCGCCACCAACGCGGCCGCCGTAAAGCTGCCGGCCTCGGCGGCGAGGCAAAACAGTTCGATGCTGCCCAGCTGAAGATCGTCGAATACTCGCTGCATGATGGATGACACCGGGGGTCAATGAGGGACTGGATTTCGCCACTGTAGATGAAATCGGCCCGGCGGTGCTTTACTTGACCGGCGTCTTCTTTGATAACCGGCCAGGAGCAGCATCATGCCTTTCGTCAGCGTGCGTATTACCCGTGACGGCGTCACCCGGGAGCAGAAAGCCCAAGTCATCGCCGAGATTACCGACACCTTGGAGCGAGTCCTCGGCAAGGATCCGAAATTGACCCACATCGTGATCGAAGAAGTCGACACCGATAACTGGGGTTATGCCGGCATGACCACCACCGAGTATCGAAAAAACCTGCCGGGATGAGGGTGTGACACGCCCGCAGAGCCGTCCTCGTGACGGCTTTTTTGTGGGCGCGGCGAAAGGATTGCTTACTATTTTGCGCCGTTATCCACCGGTCCAAGGCGAGGCTTGGCGCTAGTCTCAGAGGCGTAAAGGCGATTTGGCGTCGCGCCAATCGTCGGTTTTCCAGGGAGTGTCGGGTCTTCGGATTCCTTAACCTAACGGATGGGTTGGTATGCGGTTATTCAGCTACAAAGGGTTTTCAATGGTGATCATGTTGCGTGATGAGCACTGTCCGCCTCACGCACATGTGGACGCCGGAAGCTGGAGCGCACGCTTCAAATTCTGCTTTTGGCACAACAGTGTCGAGCTGTGGGATGTGGTTCCTCATTCAAATCGGCCGCCAGTGGCCGTGCTGGAAGGATTGCGTCACGCACTCGGCCAACCCGCCCACTTGCGCCGCGCCCGTGCCATCTGGTGGGGCGAGTTGCACACGGTCTGTCTTGATCATCAGATTTGGGACTGGCAGGCCAGCGAAGTCGTGGTGATAAAAAGGATTGCGAGTACGACCTGGATGATTGGCTCGGCTTGCTATGAACCCGAGACGAACAAGACCCTGTTGGCGCTGATCGGCGCTCCTGAGGGTGTGGAGATCCAACTATGAAAACGATACAGGCAGGCATGCTGGCCGATCGGCCTGTCACCGAGGCCGTGCTGGATGAAGCCATCCAGCGCGGGCAAGTGCGCCAGAAGAGCGGATTGCAGGCGACTTCGGTGAGGTTTGTGGAGCCTTGTCTGGCGGTCAGTTTCATTGATGGCAGTGGCGTGCTGCTGCCCGTGCAGCACTATCCGGAATTTGATGATTTTGACGTCGAGGATTTCGCAAACCTCAAAGTCGGCTTTTCCGGAACCGCCCTGTGCCATGAAGGCAAGGATCTGCACGTGTCCATCGCTGGGATGATTTCGGCGAGCAAGCCGTTGATGGACATGGCTGCCTCGGTCATCGCCTCGCGCAATGGTCGCCAAAGCAGCGCCGCCAAAGCCGAGGCCGCGCGGGCCAATGGCCGAAAAGGCGGGCGTCCGCGCAAGACAGATGTCACCGATTGAGCACCCACAAAAAAGCCGTCGTGATGACGGCTGATTTGTCTAAGCGACTGACCTTCAACGACGGGTCAGCAACACCCCGGATTCCATGTGATGTGTCCACGGAAACTGGTCGAACATCGCGCACTGGGTGATGCGATGGGTGTCGTGCAACTGGGCGATGTTGGCGGCCAGGGTTTCCGGGTTGCAGGAGATATAGAGGATGTTGTCGAAGCGCCGGGTCAGTTCGCAGGTGTCCGGGTCCATGCCGGCGCGAGGCGGGTCGACGAAGACGCTACCGAATTCGTAGCTCTTCAGGTCGATCCCCTGCAGGCGACGGAACGGGCGAACTTCGTTCAGGGCTTCGGTCAGCTCTTCTGCGGACAACCGCACCAGGGTGACGTTATCCACAGCGTTTTCGCTGAGGTTGCTCAGTGCGGCGTTGACCGAAGTCTTGCTGATTTCCGTGGCCAGCACTTTGCGCACACGGGTCGCCAGCGGCAGGGTGAAGTTGCCGTTGCCGCAATACAGCTCCAGCAAATCGTCCGGGCGATCGCCGAGGGCGTCGTAAGCCCAGTTGAGCATCTTCTGGTTCACGGTGCCGTTGGGCTGGGTGAATGCACCTTCGGGCTGACGGTAACTGAACGTGCGACCACCGACGTCGAGTTTCTCGACCACGTAATCATGGCCAATCACTTCGCGTTTGCCTTTCGAACGACCGATAACGCTGACGTTCAGGTCGGTGGCCAGTTTCGATGCCGCCGCGTGCCAGTGTTCATCCAGTGGACGGTGATAGCACAAGGTGATCATCGCATCGCCGGCCAGGGTGGTCAGAAACTCCACCTGAAACAGCTTGTGGCTCAGCGCCGCACTTGCCTTCCAGGCCGCCTTGAGCTGCGGCATCAGTTCATTGATGCGCAGGCTGGCGATCGGGAACGCTTCGATCAGGATCGGCGTGCGTTTGTCTTCCTGGGAAAACATCGCGTAATGCCGATCGCCGCCTTCGCGCCACAGGCGGAATTCGGCGCGCAGGCGGAAATTTTTCAGCGGCGAGTCAAACACCGCAGGTTCCGGTGCATCGAACGGGGCCAGCAGATCGCGCAGGCGCGTGACCTTTTCTTCGAGCTGAACGGCGTAGGCCTGGGAATCAAAAGTCATGCGTTGAACCAGCCCAACTTGATCACAAACAGAATCGAAAGAATCACCAGCGCCGGGTTCAGCTCACGGCCGCGGCCGGACAGCAACTTGATCGCGGTCCAGGAGATGAAACCGAAGGCGATGCCGTTGGCGATGGAGTACGTAAACGGCATGGCAAGCGTAGTGACCACGACCGGTGCGGCGACGGTGATGTCATCCCAGTCTATTTCGGCCAGGCCGGATGTCATCAACACCGCGACGAACAGCAGCGCCGGTGCGGTGGCGAACGCCGGAACGCTGGCGGCCAACGGCGAGAAGAACAGCGCCAGCAGGAACAGGATCGCCACCACGACGGCCGTGAGGCCGGTACGGCCACCGGCACTCACGCCAGCGGCGGATTCGATGTAGCTGGTGGTGGTCGAGGTGCCCAGCAGCGAACCGGCCATGGCCGCGGTGCTGTCGGCGATCAGGGCGCGGCCCATTTTCGGCATATGGCCGTCCTTGCCCATCAGGCCGGCGCGCTTGGCGACGCCGATGAGGGTGCCGGAGTTATCGAACAGGTCGACGAACAGGAAAGCGAAAATCACGCTGACCAGACCGATGTCGAGCGCACCTTTGATGTCCAGTTGCAGGAAGGTCGGCGCCAGGGACGGCGGCATCGACATCACGCCGCCGAACGGCGTGAAGCCCAATGCGATGGACGCGATGGTCACGACCAGAATGCCGATCAGCACCGCACCGCGCACGGCGAGCGCTTCGAGGGCAACGATCAGGGCAAAACCGAGGGTCGCGAGGATCGGAGCGGGTTGCTTCAAATCACCGAGGCCAACCATGGTCGCCGGGTTGCTGACTACGATGCCGGCGTTATGCAGGGCGATCAGCGCCAGGAACAGGCCGATACCGGCGGCAATCGCTGAGCGCAGCGGCAGCGGGATGCTGTTGATGATCCATTCGCGGATGCGGAAGATCGACAGCAGGAAGAACAGCACCGCCGAGATGAACACCGCCCCCAGCGCCACTTGCCAGGTGTGGCCCATGTGCAGGACTACGGTGTAGGTGAAGAAGGCGTTCAGGCCCATGCCCGGCGCGAGTGCGATCGGGTAGTTGGCGATCAGGCCCATCACCGTGGAACCGATGGCTGCTGCCAGACAGGTCGCGACAAACACCGCGCCCTTGTCCATGCCGGTCTCGCCGAGGATGCTCGGGTTGACGAACAGAATGTAGGCCATGGCCAAGAAGGTCGTGACGCCCGCCAGAATCTCGGTCCGCACGTTGGTGTTGTGTGCCTTGAGTTGAAACAGCCTTTCCAGCATGTCTGCTCCCCGTGGCGCGCCGGGCGCCGTGAATGTATCGACCTCAACAGCAAAGCACAGACCGCTGATAGCGCCTGGTAATTTTCTGTGGGTCGGAAAAAGCCGCGCATCATACCAGCAGCGTGGGGCTATGGCTGCTTATGGCTGCGATCGTCGTCGATGTTTTGCCGTAAAGCGAAGTGAGCCATACTGCGCGCTGGTTTTGGGGGGGCGTTATGAAGTGCATTAAAAAGCGTGGGATTGCGGTGGTGGGCGTCGCGATGGCGTTGTGGCTGGGGGCGCAAACTGCTTCGGCGGCGATGGCGGCGCCGTTGAGCCAGGTGAAAGTGATCAAGGTCCAATCGCCGGGCTGTGGTCTTGAAAACATTGTCGAGAAACAGGAGCAGACGAGCTGCGACCACAGTGGTCCGGACATCAAGGTCTACGTTCTGGAAATTGGATATGGCAGCCTTAGTCCGCACGTCGCGCTGGATGGTTTTAACGTAGACGGCACCCGGACGGCGGTGTGTGCCTATCAAACCGGCAACCTGAAGGAGTGCGCATCCGGAGAAACAACCGTCGGCTATCTGTACATCTTCGATCTGAAGGGCAAGCAGGACGGCATCTTCACCTTCAGCAACACGTCCATCAACGCGCCCCGCAACACGATGTCGACACAGCTTTACATCAAGTAACGGCTGCGTTCGAACAAGGGTCAGGAAAGCTGACTACGCTTTAAAGATCATCCTGTGGACCGCGCCCATGACCTTTAGAGCTTTGATTACCCTCGCCGAGGGCATCGACGACCTGCAAACCGTCACCCTGATCGATGTATTGCGCCGCGCCAAGGTTGAGGTGGTGGCGGCGAGCATCGAAGGGCGACGCATGATCACTTGTGCCCGCGGTACCCGCCTGACCGCCGATGCAATGCTGGTGGACTTGCTGGCCCAGCCGTTCGACCTTCTCGTATTGCCTGGAGGCGAGGTGGGCTCCCAGCACCTCGCCGCGCATCAACCCCTGCAACAGTTGATCAAGGACCAGGCCGCCGCCGGGCGCCTGTTCGCCGGCATCGGTGAATCCCCGGCGCTGGCGTTGCAAGCCTTTGGCGTCTTGCGTCAGCGGCGCATGACTTGCCTGCCATCGGCCAGCCATCAATTGTCGGGCTGCAATTTTGTCGACCAGCCCGTGGTGGTCGACGGCAACTGCATCACTGCCCAGGGATCGGGGGCGGCGCTGCCGTTTACGCTGGCGCTGGTGGAGCAACTGTGCGGTAAAGCTGCTCGGGCTGCGGTGGCGGTTGAGTTGGTGGTCTGACTGTTCGTGGTTTCAAGTTGCGCGAACCTTTTAGTAACAGCCAAACGAACACTTCGCCCGCTCCAATACTGGTCTTTCCGCGCCCATCAGTTTCCTTGAACACTCTCGCCACCCCGAAGTCGTACCCCTTATGACGGCGGTTTGCCAAAACGCCGCTTATTACGACTAACCGTGAGGTGTTTATGAGTGCGACCACCCCCGAGGCGGCGCAGCCGTCCTTCGTTCGTCACCCGTTACGCCTGACCCTCAACGGTCAGGAGCGTCAACTGGAGGTCTTGCCTTGGACCACGCTTTTGGACCTGCTGCGCGAGCAATTGGACCTGATCGGCACCAAAAAAGGTTGCGATCATGGCCAGTGTGGCGCCTGCACGGTGTTGCTCAACGGCAAGCGGGTGAACGCCTGCCTGACGCTGGCGGTGATGTGCGACGGCGCAGAGCTGGTCACCATTGAAGGGCTGGCAAACGGCGATGAGTTGCACCCCATGCAGCAAGCCTTCATCAAGCACGATGCCTTTCAGTGTGGCTATTGCACGCCGGGGCAGATCTGTTCGGCGGTCGGTCTGGCGAATGAAGGGCGGGCGCACTCCCGCGCGGACATTCAGGAGCTGATGAGCGGAAACCTCTGCCGTTGCGGTGCCTACAACAATATTCGCGATGCCATCGAAGAGGTACTTCCCTCCTGCCGCCAGCCTGGGCAAGGAGGTGGTCAATGAATCCTTTCCACTACAGCAAACCCGATTCGGTGCAGGACGCCGTGCACCTCGCCAGTCCGGCGTCGCGCTTCATCGCCGGCGGTACGAATCTGCTGGATTTGATGAAAGAGAACCTCACTCGCCCCGAACATTTGATCGATATCACCGGTTTGCCACTACGCGAGGTCAAGGAAACGGCCAGCGGCGGCGTGATGATTGGCGCCTTGGTCAGCAATGCCGATCTGGCCTGGCATCCGCTGATTGAACAGCGTTACCCGCTGTTATCCCAGGCGATCCTGGCAGGCGCTTCGCCGCAATTGCGCAACATGGCCAGCACCGGCGGCAATCTTCTTCAACGCACTCGCTGCTATTACTTCTACGACGCCAGCGTGCCGTGCAATAAGCGGGAGCCCGGCAGTGGTTGCCCTGCACGGGACGGTCTCAACCGGATTCACGCGATCCTCGGCGCCAGTTCGCACTGTGTCGCCACCCATCCTTCCGACATGTGTGTGGCGTTGGCGGCGTTGGAGGCAATCGTCCACGTCCAGGGGCGCGACGGTGCGAGAACCATTGCGTTTGCCGACTTCCACCGATTGCCGGGCGATGCCCCTGAGCGCGATAACCAACTGGCCGACGATGAACTCATTACCGCGGTCGAGTTGCCCGCCGCCGGTTTTGCCGAGTACAGCCATTATTTGAAGATTCGCGATCGCGCCTCTTACGCCTTCGCCCTGGTGTCGGTCGCCGCAGCGCTGGACTTGTCCGGGCTGGCCATTCGCGAAGCGCGTTTGGTCCTCGGTGGCGTGGCGCACAAACCGTGGCGTGACAATGCCGTCGAGCAATGGCTGGAGGGTAGGGCGGCCAACCATGAAACCTTCTGCGCCGCTGCCGACATGCTCCTGCAAAAGGCCGAACCGCTCGAACATAACGCCTTTAAGGTCAAACTGGCGCGAGAGGCAATTGTTCGCGCCTTGAGCGATGCCGCGCGAGGAGGGCAAGCCCGATGAACACAGTTACCTTACCCATGGGCCAGCCACTGGACCGGGTCGACGGTCCTCTCAAAGTTACCGGCCAGGCCCGCTACGCCGGTGAGTTTCCTGAGGAAGGCCTGCTCCACGGCAGCGTTGTCTCAAGTTCTATCGCCTGCGGTCGCGTGCTCAGCATTGACGCCTCAGAGGCGCTGGCATTGCCCGGTGTTGTCGCGGTGATCGATCACCTCCAGCGTCCGACAATCGCCAGTTATGACAAGGATTACGAAGACGCCGACTCGGCTGAGGGATCGCCGTTTCGTCCGTTGTACAACGATAAGGTCCTGTACAGCGGCCAGCCGCTGGCGCTCGTCGTTGCGGATAACCTTGAGTTGGCGCGTTATGCCGGTTCGCTGGTAAGGATTGAATACGACACCGAGTCTCATCAGACCGATCTGTTGAGCCTGCAAGGCGAAGCCAAACCGGCACCCGCCGAACTGCCTGAACCTCGTGGGAACTTCCAGGCCGAATTTACCGGTGCCGCCCTGAGTCTGGATCTGAACTACAGCACGCCGATCGAACACCACAACCCGATGGAACCGCACGCCAGCACAGTGCTTTATCAGGCGGATGGCAGTCTGCATATCCATGACAAGACTCAGGGGCCGCAGAACTGTCAGTCATACGTGCAAAAGGTGTTCGGGCTTGAGAAAGAGCAGGTCAGAATTTTCGCCGCGTATGTCGGCGGTGCGTTTGGCTCTGGCCTGCGTCCGCAGTACCAACTGGCGCTGGCCGTGATGGCCGCGCTACACCTCAAGCGTTCGGTGCGAGTGACATTGACTCGGCAGCAGATGTTCACCTTCGGCTACCGTCCGCGCACTTTGCAACGTTTGCAATTGGGCGCTGCGGCCAATGGACGCTTGTTGGCGGTGGCTCATACCGCCATCGGCCAGACCTCGCGTTTCGAGGATTTCACCGAGCACGTGGTGGAGTGGAGCGGCATGCTCTATCACTGCGACAACGTGCAGTTGACCTACAAACTTGTGCCACTGGACGTGTTCACGCCCCTCGACATGCGAGCGCCAGGCGCGGCGCTGGGGTTGATTGGCCTTGAATGTGCGATGGACGAACTGGCCTGTGCGTTGGCCATCGATCCGGTGCAGCTGCGGTTGATCAATTATTCCGAGCGCAATCAGAACGAAGACAAACCGTACTCCAGCAAAGCCTTGCGCGAATGTTACGCCCAAGCTGCCAAACGCTTTGGCTGGGATCAGCGCGATCCCGAACCGCGCAGCATGCGTCAGGGTCGACAGTTAGTGGGCTGGGGCATGGCCGGCGGTGTCTGGGAAGCGATGCAGCAGAAGGCCAGCGCCAAGGCTTCGCTTGATCACAACGGCAAGCTGACCGTCAGTAGCGCCACCACCGATATCGGCACGGGCACCTACACGGTCATGACGCAAATTGCCGCGCAGGCGTCAGGCGTTTCGGTAGAGGATGTCACTTTTGTCCTTGGCGACTCTTCATTGCCAACCGCGCCATTGCAGGGCGGATCGTTCACGGTGTCGTCGGTCGGTACGGCCGTTCAGCAGGCTTGCGAAGCCTTAAAGGAAAAGCTGCTCGCCGTTGCGCGGCAAACCTCACCCGCGTTCAGTGGTGTGACCTCGGAACAAGCCGCTTTTGAAGACGGATATCTGACATTTGGCGATGCGCGGGTAAAACTGGCCGACCTGGCCCGGGACTGCGGAGAAGACACCCTCGAGGTTCAGGTTGATGCCGAGCCTGACAAGAAGCGCGAAGCCTACGCCACCGCCACCCATTCAGCGGTGTTCGTCGAAGTGCTGGTGGATGAGGACTTGGGCACGGTGAAGGTGAACCGGGTGGTCAGCGCGATTGCGGCGGGTCGAGTGGTCAATCCGAAAATGGCCCGCAGCCAGATTCTCGGTGGCGTGGTGTGGGGCATCGGCATGGCCTTGCACGAGGAGACGCAGACCGACCATGCGCTGGGTCGTCACATGAATCACAGCCTGGCCGAATACCACATTCCGGTAAACGCTGATATCGGCGACATTGACGTGCTGTTTGTCGAAGAACACGACGAGATCGTCAATGCCCTGGGTTCCAAGGGCGTGGGCGAGATCGGCATCGTCGGCGTGGCGGCAGCGGTGGCCAATGCGATCTATCACGCGACTGGCAAACGGGTGAGGGATTTCCCCATCACCCTGGACAAACTGCTCTAGGCCTTGGCTTCTTCGATTGGCACATGCATGCGGTCGCGGTTGGCCAGGGTCGGGAACAATTTGATCCACGCCCCGGTCACCACCAGCGTGCCGATACCGCCCATGACCACCGCCGGCACGGTGCCGAACCAATGGGCGGTGAGGCCGGATTCGAACTCGCCCAACTGGTTCGAAGCACCGATGAACAAACCGTTCACGGCGCTGACCCGGCCGCGCATTTCGTCCGGGGTTTCCAGTTGCACGAAGGAGGCGCGGATCACCATGCTGATCATGTCCGCTGCGCCCAACACCACCAGCACGGCCAGGGAAAACCAGAACGAAGTCGAGAGGCCGAACGCGATGGTCGCGACGCCGAACACACCGACGGCCGTGAACATCACCCGCCCGACTTTGCGCTCCACGGCAAATCGCGCCAGGTACAGCGACATCAGCAGCGCACCGACGGCCGGGGCTGAGCGCAATAGACCCAGGCCCCAGGGGCCAGTCAACAGGATGTCTTTGGCGAACACCGGCAGCAGTGCCGTTGCCCCGCCGAGCAATACCGCAAACAGGTCCAGGGAAATCGCCCCGAGAATGTCCGGCCGACTGCGAATGAAGCGGATGCCTGCGAGCAATGAGTCCAGCGTCGCCTTGCCCTTGTTCAACGGTGTTTGCCGGGCGGGCAGGTTGAGCATCAACAAGCAGGCAATGAGGTAGAGGATCACGGTCGGGCCATACACCCAGACGCTGCCGAAGGCATAGAGCAAACCGCCAAGGGCCGGGGCGACGATGGTGGCTGATTGTTGAGCCGACTGCGCGGCGGCGACGGCGCGGGGGAACAGCGCGCTGGGCACGATGCTCGGCAGCAGGGCCTGGGTGGTCGGCATCTCGAAGGAGCGTGCGGCGCCGAGCAGGAAGGCGAGGATGAAGATCATCTCGCGGGTGACATGGTCGGTTGCGCTGCCGATGGCCAGGGAGAGGGCAATCATCGCTTGCAGAGATTGGCAGATCGCCGCGACCTTGCGCCGGTCATAGCGGTCCGCAACGTGCCCGGTGTGCAGCATGAACAAAACCCGTGGAGCAAATTCCACCAGCCCCACCAAGCCCAGGTCGAGCACATTGCCGGTCAGTTGATACAGATTCCAGCCGATGGCCACGGTGAGCATCTGAAAACCGCTGGCGGTAAACACCCGAGCCAGCCAGAACGCGATAAAAGGGCGGTGATGGCGTAACAGCAAGGGCGCTTGGCTGGGCATCTGAGGGCAGGTCTTGAGCGAGGGGACGGTCGAGATTATCACCAAGCTGTAACCAGAAGTTGCAGGCTGGGAAAATTTAGTTAGCTAGACACCGATCTCCAAAAACACCGACATTCCCCTTTGGGAGCGAGCCTGCTCGTGATGATGGAGTATCAGTCGACACCTCTGCTTCCTGACACACTGCTTCGCGAGCCGGCTCGCTCCCACCGGTAATGTGTTTCAGTTAATGAGCAGGGCTATGAGGCAACCTGTCACGCGGCAAAAGACCACACCGTCCATCGTCAAAAATGGGACTACTCTTTTAACCATTGCTTGATCCAGATCAAGACCCTTGTGGAAATGATCCGGTGGCCAGATGGCCAGACTCCCTACGTTGTGACGTTTGTAAAAAAAGAACGAATTCTAATTCGCCACACTCCATATCCGTGGGGGCAGTGGGTGCAGGCCGCAAGCCTTCAGCCGGTATTACCTGACAGAGGAAGACTTATGTTCGGTTTGGAGGCGCTTGATCTCGCCCGAATTCAGTTTGCGTTCACCATCTCGTTCCACATCCTGTTCCCGGCTATCACCATTGGCCTGGCGAGTTACCTGGCGGTACTCGAAGGTTTGTGGCTGAAGACGAACAATGACACTTACCGCGATCTGTACCATTTCTGGTCGAAGATCTTTGCCGTCAACTTCGGCATGGGGGTGGTGTCCGGGTTGGTCATGGCGTATCAGTTCGGCACCAACTGGAGCCGCTTCTCGGATTTCGCCGGTTCCGTGACCGGGCCGTTGCTGACGTACGAAGTCCTCACAGCGTTCTTCCTTGAGGCCGGTTTCCTCGGCGTCATGCTGTTCGGCTGGAACAAGGTCGGGCGCAACCTGCACTTCTTCGCCACGGTCATGGTTGCCATCGGCACGCTGATATCGACCTTCTGGATTCTCGCCTCCAACAGTTGGATGCAGACCCCGCAAGGATTCGAAATCATTAATGGCCAGGTCATTCCCACCGACTGGTTCGCCGTGATCTTCAACCCCTCATTCCCCTACCGCCTGATGCACATGGCGACGGCCGCGTTCGTCGCGACTGCCTTCTTCGTCGGCTCTTCCGCGGCCTGGCATTTGCTGCGCGGCAAGGACAACCCGGCGATCCGCACCATGCTCTCAATGGCCATGTGGATGGCATTGATCGTGGCGCCGATTCAGGCGGTCATCGGTGACTTTCACGGGCTCAACACGCTCAAGCACCAGCCGGCGAAAATCGCTGCGATCGAAGGTCACTGGGAAAATCACGGCGATGAGCCGACCCCGCTGATCCTGTTCGGCTGGCCCGACATGAAAGAAGAGCGGACCAAATACGCGGTAGAAATTCCCTACCTGGGCAGCCTGATCCTGACCCATTCCCTGGACAAGCAAGTGCCGGCGCTCAAGGACTTCCCGCCTGAAGACCGGCCGAATTCCACCATTGTGTTCTGGTCGTTCCGGATCATGGTGGGTCTGGGCATGCTGATGATCTTTACAGGATTGTGGAGCCTGTGGCTGCGCAAGCGCGACAAGTTGTACACCTCGCGTCCGTTCCTATATCTGGCGTTGTGGATGGGCCCATCCGGCCTGATCGCGATCCTCGCGGGCTGGTTCACCACTGAAATCGGTCGTCAGCCGTGGGTGGTTTATGGGCTGATGCGCACGGCGGACGCGTCCTCCAATCACAGCTTCCTGCAGATGAGCATCACGCTGGTCCTGTTCGTGGTGGTGTATTTCGCGCTGTTCGGTGCCGGTCTGGGCTACATGATGCGCCTGGTGCGCAAAGGGCCGAAGATCGACGAAGGCAAGGAAACGCCCGAAGGTGGTCCAGGCAAGAAACGCACGCCGGCCCGTCCGCTGTCCGCCGCCGACGATTCCGCCGACGACGACCACGATCCCAGCCTGACCAAGGAGATTTGAGTCATGGGTATTGATCTTCCGCTGATCTGGGCCGTGATCATCATCTTCGGCATCATGATGTACGTGGTCATGGACGGCTTCGACCTGGGGATCGGGATTCTCTTCCCGTTCATCCCGGGCAAGACCGACCGTGACGTGATGATGAACACCGTCGCCCCGGTCTGGGACGGCAATGAAACCTGGCTGGTACTGGGTGGCGCGGCGTTGTTCGGCGCGTTCCCGCTGGCCTATTCGGTGGTGCTCTCGGCGCTGTACCTGCCGCTGATTTTCATGCTGATCGGGCTGATTTTCCGGGGCGTTGCGTTTGAGTTCCGCTTCAAGGCCAAGGACGACAAGCGTCATCTGTGGGACAAGGCGTTTATCGGTGGTTCGATTGCTGCAACCTTCTTCCAGGGGGTGGCCCTGGGGGCATTCATCGATGGGTTGCCAGTGGTCAATCGCCAGTTTGCCGGTGGTTCACTGGACTGGCTGACACCGTTCACCCTGTTCTGCGGCCTCGCGCTGGTGGTGGCTTATGCGCTGCTGGGTTGCACCTGGCTCATCATGAAGACCGAAGGCAAGTTGCAGCAGCAGATGCATGATCTGGCGCGGCCGTTGGCGTTCGTGGTGTTGGCGGTGATCGGTATCGTCAGTATCTGGACCCCGTTGGCCCATGCCGAGATCGCGGCCCGCTGGTTTACCCTGCCGAACCTGTTCTGGTTCCTGCCGGTACCGATCCTGGTGCTGGTGACCATGTACGGTCTGATCCGCGCCGTGGCCCGCAATGCGAACTACACGCCATTCCTGCTGACGTTGGTGCTGATCTTCCTCGGCTACAGCGGTCTGGGCATCAGCCTGTGGCCCAACATCGTACCGCCTTCGATCTCGATCTGGGACGCTGCTGCACCGCCGCAAAGCCAGGGCTTCATGCTGGTCGGTACGCTGTTCATCATCCCGTTCATCCTGGGTTACACCTTCTGGAGCTACTACGTGTTCCGCGGCAAGGTGACCCACGAAGACGGTTATCACTAGCGCACACGACAATGGCGCAGGGCTTGAACCTGCGCCGTTTCAGAGGAGGTCAAGATGATGGCTGGCAAACATTCCCTGGAGGAAATCAAGGCGGCAGAGAAAAAACCGCTTTGGCAGCGGCTCGGTTGGTTGGCCTTGATTTGGGTCGGTAGCGTGGGGGCCCTGTTTATCGTGGCCAGCCTGATGCGCATGTTCATGAACGCCGCAGGTCTGTCCACGCACTGAAACACCCGACATTCCCATCCCCGTTGCCTTGCGGCACGGATTCAAACCCTCCTGTCACGGAGGGTTTTTTTTTACCTGCGATTATTTGCGGGCTTTGAGAATGACGAATTTCGGCGTGGCCGCCACTTGCTCGACGCCACGGAACAGCCGCGCGAGCTTGCTGTGGTAACCCAGGTGACGGTTGCCGACGATGTACAGCGCACCGCCGGTTACCAGAGCTTCGCGCGCTTGCTGGAACATCCGCCAGGCGAGAAAGTCGCCTACGACTTGTTGCTGGTGAAACGGTGGATTGCACAGCACCACGTCCAGCGATTGCGGTTCTTGTCCGGCCAGGCCATCGTCGGCGCGGACGATCACGTCACGATCACCCAGAGCTGCGCGCCAGTTTTCGGCGGCCGATTGCACCGCCATGAATGACTCGTCCACCAGCGTGTAATGGGCCTCAGGGTTTTGCAGAGCGCTGGCGATTGCCAGTACGCCGTTACCACAACCGAGATCGGCAACGCGCGCTGTCCCGAGGTTCTGTGGCAAGTGTGGAAGAAATGCTCGAGTGCCGATGTCCAGCCCTTCGCGGCAGAACACATTGGCGTGGTTCAGCAGTTCGATCGCCGGTGTGTCGAGTTGATAGCGTGAAGGGTAGGGCGACACGGCTGGGCTTTTGGCTTCAGGCGTTGCGATCAGCAGCCGGGCTTTTTTCACCGCCAACGAGGCTTGCACCGGGCCGATGTAACGCTCCAGCAGATCACCGGCGGCACGGGGCAGATGCTTGACCATCGCTGCTGCAATCACCTGAGCACCCGGGGCCAGTTGGCTTTGCAGGCGAATCAGTTGCTCTTCCAGCAAGGCCAGGGTTTTCGGCACCCGGATCAACACGCGGTCAAACGGCCCCGCAAAGGTTTCGTTGGCCGGTACGCTCGGCACGGCATCGAAGGCCTGGCCGTTGCGGATCAGATTCTTTTCCAGGCCCTGGAAGGCCAGAAACGAGTCGCCGCTGCTGGTCACCACAACGTGCCCCGCCAGGCTCGCGGCCAACGCGCCGAAGCTATCGTTGAGCACCAGCACTCGGGTGTCCACGGCCGGTTGCTGCTCGGCCAGATAATTGAGCATGTACTCGTCTGCGGCATCGAAAGCTTGCAGTGGTTCGTTCTGCTGTTCTGGCTGACGGATCAGATCGAGTTGGGCGAAGGGCGTTTCGAGCAGGGGCATGAGGCGGGGCTCTGGGTAGTCAACGGGTGTGGTGTCCCGCTGCCTGAAGCGTTGTAGCGGGCGGGACCGTCCGAGTGGACTGCGACGTAATGGTGCATTCGTCAACACTCTGGAGGAGCCGCAAATGGTACGTTTTTTTCTTTTGGATTACCCGCAGGTTTTTCCTCCTGGGTATTCGGGCGTACTGCTCAGATCAAGCACGCCCTGGTGGCTGCGACCACTGCCGCAAGCTTGTTGTTGACGCCCAGTTTCATTATCACTCGGTGAATATGAAAATTTGTGGTGCGTTCAGTGATGCACAGGATGATGCCTATCTCGTAGGCGGTTTTGCCATCGGCCGACAGTTTCAATATCTCGATCTCGCGTGCCGATAAATGCGGTTTGCAGCAATCCTTCACGCGATCAGGCAATTTTTTAGCGACGAGCCCATGCAGGTGGTTGCTGATGAACATCGTGTAGCCCAGTTTTTCATACCATTCATAGGGGGTGATGGGGCAGTCGCTTCTTGCCAGGCTGAGCATGCTGCGCAGCCCGTTGTCGCTATGGAGCGATTGCGACCAGCCATACTGCAAACCGAGTTGTTTCTGTGCTTGCCACAGCGTTGGTGTCTTCGAATAAACCTTCTCTTCCCATAAAATGGGCATTGTTGAATGATTGCAATGAGCTACTACTGGGTCTATTTCTCTGAAGTGATTTTGTTCATATTCCGCGTTCCAGCCACTTGGGTAGTTGTTGAAATTCACTCTATCGAAGTGCGGGCCTCGTAAGTGAGAAGTGATTGAAAATGCACAAAAATTAAAGCCAAGGCTTTTGACGAAATCCAGTGATATCTCATAGGCATCTCCAACGTCTCTCGCTTCAGATATCTGTCTTAAACGTGATTCCTTCCACATTTCTATTGGCGTAACTCCATACGGGGTATCTGGGGGGTGCACATTGGATCCGAAATCCGGCACGTCACGAGTGTAGGAGTATTCCTACGAAGAGGCTGCAATTTTTTTGCTCTTGAAAAGGTTGAAAAGTAAATAACTGGTTCTTAGTCAGGATTAACAAACGTTATATGTGGTACCTAATGCTTCTATTGAATTTTGTGTTGTACCCTTTGGTTAGTGTGACAGGAGGGGCACTTACAATCGCATCAGTAACCCCAGGACATGGGTGCCTCGTCTAAAGCCACTACAAATCACCGGTGTTTACATCACTCGCTTTGCGGGACACTGGGGCATCTGTTGAATGGAGCACCCCATGACCGCCAGCGCAGAAAAATTCACTCGCCAGACCCTGACCGACGTTCAGCCGTTGACCCCCAACCTGTTCACGTTGCGGGCCACCCGAGACCCCGGTTTTCGTTTTCGGGCGGGGCAATTTGCCCGGTTGGGCGTTACCCGGACCGATGGCAGCACGGTATGGCGCGCCTATTCAATGGTCTCCTCGCCCCATGACGAATTTCTCGAGTTCTTTTCCATCGTGGTGCCAGGCGGGGAGTTCACCAGCGAACTGAGTCGGCTGGAGGTCGGCGATACGCTGTTGGTGGACCGTCAGGCCTTCGGTTACCTGACGCTGGATCGTTTCGTCGACGGTCGTGATCTCTGGTTGCTATCCACTGGCACCGGCGTGGCGCCATTTTTGTCGATCCTGCAAGACTTTGAGGTGTGGGAGAAATTCGAGCGGATCATCCTGGTGTACAGCGTAAGGGAAGCCCGCGAGCTGGCTTATCAGGCGCTGATCGCGGGGCTGGCGCAGCGCGACTATCTGGCCGAATACGCGCACAAGTTGCAGTTCATCGCGACCGTCACGCGCGAGGAGCACCCCGGCGCCCTTAACGGGCGAATCACGACGCTGATAGACAACGGAGAACTGGAGCGGGTGGCGGGGGTGGCGCTGACGCCCGAGCACTCGCGGGTCATGCTCTGCGGCAACCCCCAGATGATCGATGACACACGCAAGCTGCTCAAGCAGCGGGACATGCACTTGAGCCTCAGTCGACGACCCGGCCAAGTGGCGGTGGAGAACTTCTGGTAAAAAAAACGGCGCCCCGAAGGCGCCGTTCTTTTGTCCGCAACCAGCCTTCAGGGCTGATTGTTCTGGGCCTTGAGCAGGTCACGGATCTCGCTCAACAGCTCTTCTTCCTTGGTTGGAACCGGCGGCAGGGTGGGCGCCACGGCCTCCTCGCGTTTCAGACGGTTGATGGCTTTGACGCCCATGAAGATCGCGAAGGCGACGATGATGAAGTCGATCAGGCTCTGGATGAACTTGCCGTAGGCCAGCACCACCGCCGGGATATCGCCGTTGGCTGCCTTGAGGGTAACCGCCAGGTCACTGAAGTCCACCCCACCGATCAGCAGGCCGATTGGCGGCATCACCACGTCGCCGACAAACGATGAAACGATCTTGCCGAACGCGGCGCCGATGATGATACCGACGGCCATGTCGACCACATTACCTTTGACCGCGAAGGCCTTGAACTCACTTATCACGCCCATAGGTTATTTCCTTGTTACAGATGAGGTTGGTGAACGCAGTGTAAATCAGCAAATCCTGTCCTGCTCGAAACGCCTTCTTACAATGCCCGTGTTTATCGACACATTTGCAGGCATTTAGTTTGCAAAGTGCCAGCAATCGCGCGCGATCTACGCGCTAACGGGCTGATTAGCCACACAATTCTCTGAATCATCGCATTACGTTCTTTCTATTTATGTTCTGCGCTCCGGGCCTCTAGCCTCTGGGCAGCGTACTTGGAGTGCGCCTTGAAAACAGAGGAACCTGATATGACTTCGACCCTTGGCCTTGGGGCTTTTCCCCATCGGCGTACCCTTGGCGTATTAACCGCCAGCCTGCTGACCTTCTCCGTCCACGCTGCGCCCCTGACCCGCGATAACGGTGCTGCCGTCGGCGACAACCAGAATTCGCAAACCGCCGGTGCCAATGGCCCGGTGCTGCTACAGGACGTGCAACTGATCCAGAAGCTCCAACGCTTTGATCGTGAACGCATTCCCGAGCGCGTCGTGCATGCCCGCGGCACCGGTGCCCACGGCACCTTTACCGTGACGGACGACCTGAGTGACCTGACCAAGGCCAAGGTGTTCGCTGGCGGTCAAAGCACGCCGGTGTTTGTGCGTTTCTCGGCGGTCGTCCACGGCAACCATTCGCCAGAAACCCTGCGTGATCCCCGTGGCTTTGCGACCAAGTTCTATACGGCGGACGGCAACTGGGACCTGGTCGGCAACAATTTTCCGACCTTCTTCATTCGTGATGCCATCAAATTCCCGGACATGGTCCACGCCTTCAAGCCGGACCCACGTACCAACCTGGACGATGATGCCCGCCGCTTCGATTTCTTTTCCCATGTTCCAGAGGCCACTCGCACGCTGACGGAGTTGTATTCCAATTCCGGTACACCCGCCAGTTATCGGGAAATGGACGGTAACGGTGTTCATGCTTACAAGTTAGTTAATGCCAAGGGTGAAGTTCACTACGTGAAGTTTCACTGGAAAAGTCTGCAGGGGATTAATAACCTCGATCCAAAAGCAGTAACCAACGTTCAAGGTCGAGACTACAGTCATATGACTAATGATTTGGTGTCTCATATTAACAAGGGTAACTTTCCAAAATGGGACTTGTACGTCCAGGTGTTAAATCCTAAAGACTTGTACAAGTTTGATTTCGATCCATTGGACGCAACCAAAATCTGGCCCGGAGTTCCTGAACGAAAAGTTGGACAAATGGTGTTGAACCGAAATCCGGCAAATGTCTTCCAGGAAACAGAACAAGTTGCCATGGCACCGGCCAATCTTGTTCCAGGCATCGAACCTTCCGAAGATCGCTTATTACAAGGACGGGTGTTCTCTTATGCCGATACTCAACTGTATCGCCTGGGCGCCAATGCACTGCAATTGCCAATCAATGCACCCAAGGTCGCCGTGAACAACGGTAATCAGGATGGCGCGATGAACATCGGCCATAGCAGCAGCGGCGTGAATTATCAGCCGAGCCGTTTACTGCCTCGTGACGAGCCGCAAACCGCACGTTACAGCCAGTCGGCCCTGTCGGGCAGCACGCAGCAGGCGAAGATCCAGCGTGAGCAGAACTTCAAGCAAGCCGGCGATCTGTATCGCTCGTTCAGCAAGAAAGAACGCAAGGACCTGATCGAGAGCTTCGGCGGCTCACTGTCCACCACCGATGACGAGAGCAAGCACATCATCCTGTCCTTCCTTTATAAGGCCGACCCGGAATACGGGAGCGGCGTGACCAAGGTAGCCAAGGGTGATCTGGGCCGGGTCAAGGCTCTGGCGGCCAAGCTGGCGGACTGATCGCATTTGCCTGAAAAAGCGGGGCCTCTGACGAGGTCCCGTCAGACCAAGGAGCTTGCCATGCGTTTTTGTCTATCGCTGTTTCTGGCGTGCGTATCGTTCAGCGTATTCGGCGCGCCGGCCGAAGATCCTGCAGCGCTGAAGGCTCAACTGAAAAATTATTACTTCGACGCCGCCCGCCGTGGCGATGTGCCGATGCTCGATACCTTCATTGAGGCTGGTTACGCCCTCGATACCCGCGACAGCAAGGGTTACACCGCGCTGATTCTTGCGGCCTATCATGGCCAGACAGCCGCCGTGGACCGTTTGCTCGCGGCCGGGGCCGACGCCTGCGCGCAGGATCAGCGCGGCAACACCGCCCTGATGGGGGCCATTTTCAAGGGCGAAATCCAGATCGCCAAAACCCTGTTGGCCGCCCATTGCAGCCCCGACCAACGTAACGGCGCTGGCCAGACGGCCGCGATGTACGCGGGACTGTTCAAGCGAGTCGAATTGCTGGATGAGCTCAAGGCCAAGGGCGCCGACCTGAATGCCGAAGATCCGTTGGGCAACAGCGCCGCGCGTCTGGCCAACGGTGAAATCCGCACAGCGGTGCCGCGCTGATCCGCGTCAGCTGAGCTATCATCGCGGTTTTTGACGGGAGTTCAGATGGCCAAGGCCAAGCGCATGTACGGCTGCACCGAGTGCGGCTCAACCTTCCCCAAGTGGGCCGGCCAGTGCGGCGAGTGCGGGGCCTGGAACACGCTGACCGAAACCATGGTCGAGAGCGGCGGCGCCGCAGCACCCAGCGGTCGCACCGGTTGGACCGGCCAGCAGGCTCAGATCAAGACCCTGGCCGAAGTCAGCGTCGAAGAGATTCCGCGCTTCTCCACCGCGTCCAGTGAACTCGATCGGGTGTTGGGCGGTGGCCTGGTGGATGGTTCGGTGGTGCTGATCGGCGGTGATCCGGGCATCGGCAAGTCGACCATTCTCCTGCAAACCTTGTGCAACCTCGCCAAAGTCATGCCGGCGCTGTACGTCACCGGTGAAGAATCCCAGCAGCAGGTGGCCATGCGCGCCCGACGTCTGGGCCTGCCGCAGGATCAGCTGCGGGTGATGACCGAAACCTGCATCGAAACCATCATTGCCACCGCCCGGGTCGAAAAGCCCAAGGTTATGGTGATCGACTCCATTCAGACCATCTTCACCGAACAACTGCAATCGGCACCGGGCGGCGTGTCGCAGGTGAGGGAAAGTGCCGCGTTGCTGGTGCGGTTTGCCAAGCAGAGCGGCACGGCGATTTTCCTGGTCGGCCACGTGACAAAAGAAGGCGCCTTGGCCGGGCCGCGCGTGCTGGAGCACATGGTCGATACGGTGCTGTATTTCGAAGGCGAATCCGATGGACGGCTGCGTCTGTTGCGCGCGGTGAAAAACCGTTTCGGCGCTGTCAACGAGTTGGGCGTTTTCGGCATGACCGACAAGGGCCTGAAAGAAGTCTCCAACCCGTCAGCGATTTTTCTCACTCGTGCGCAAGAAGAAGTTCCCGGCAGCGTGGTCATGGCGACGTGGGAAGGAACGCGGCCGATGCTGGTGGAAGTCCAGGCGCTGGTGGATGACAGCCATTTGGCGAACCCGCGCCGGGTCACGCTGGGGCTGGATCAGAATCGTCTGGCGATGTTGCTTGCGGTACTGCATCGTCACGGCGGAATTCCGACCCACGATCAGGACGTCTTCCTCAACGTGGTCGGCGGGGTGAAGGTGCTGGAAACGGCCTCCGACCTGGCGTTGATGGCCGCGGTCATGTCCAGTTTGCGCAACCGCCCGCTGCCCCATGATTTGCTGGTGTTCGGTGAAGTCGGGCTGTCGGGCGAAGTGCGCCCGGTGCCGAGTGGCCAGGAACGCTTGAAGGAAGCCGCCAAGCACGGCTTCAAACGCGTCATCGTGCCCAAGGGCAATGCGCCCAAGGAAGCGCCGCCGGGGTTGCAGATTATTGCCGTGACCCGTCTGGAGCAGGCCCTCGACGCATTGTTCGAGTAGTCGCAGGCAGCACACAATCCTGTGGTGGCGAGCCTGCTCGCGATAGCGATCTGACATTCAACATTTATGTCGACTGGCATTCCGCTATCG
>NZ_JASCOM010000439.1:0-2833 GCF_029959925.1 Pseudomonas sp. PS02303 | reverse complement strand
CGCGAATGCGATGTGCCAGTCGCCGACACTGTTGACTGAACCACCGCATTCGCGAGCAGGCTCGCTCCCACTTTTGATCTTCAGTGGTTTCAGGAACCCGTCGTGCCTTGGGCGGCGCCGCCTTCCAGTTTGCGCCACAGCAAACGAACGTTCGCCTTGCGCACCAGCGCGCAGCGATACAGTCGGATCTCCAGCGGCACATGCCATTGCGGGCCGCCGCAGACCACCAGTTCACCGCGCGCCAGTTCGGCACGCACGCTCAATTGCGGCACCCAGGCAATCCCCAACCCCTCGAGCGCCATGCTTTTCAGGCTGTCGGCCATGGCGGTCTCATAGATGGTGGTGAAGCGCAGCGCACGCTGGCGCAGCAGCATATTGACCGAACGCCCGAGAAACGCACCGGCGCTGTAAGCGAGCAGCGGCACACTGGCCTCGCCTTCCAGATCGAACAAGGGTTTGCCCTCGGCATCCGCCGCGCACACCGGCAACATCTCGGTGTGGCCAAGGTGCAGCGACGGGAAGATTTCCGGGTCCATCTGCAAGGCCGCGTCCGGGTCATAGAACGCCAGCATCAAGTCGCAACCGCCCTCGCGCAGCGCATGCACCGCGTCGCCGACGTTGGTCGCCACCAACCGCGTGGCAATGTTCAGGCCTTCATTGCGCAACTGCGCGATCCAGCGCGGAAAGAAACCCAAGGCCAAAGAGTGAGCGGCAGCCACTTGCATCACTTCGCCCTGCCCGCCTTCCAGGTGATGAAGGTGGCGCAGCACTTCGCCGAGCTGTTCAACCACGGTCCGCGCGGTCACCAAAAACAACTGTCCCGCCGCCGTCAGTTCGACCGGCGTGCGCGAGCGGTTGACCAACGTCAGCCCCAGCGCGGCTTCCAGGCTGCGGATTCGGCGACTAAACGCGGGCTGCGTCACGAAGCGGCGTTCCGCAGCCTGGGAGAAGCTGCGGGTGGCGGCCAAGGCGCTGAAGTCCTCGAGCCATTTACTTTCCAGATTCATCACGTCCTCCCGGACACGCACCAATTTAGGTCACACGCTCGCCGCACACACGGCGTCACACCGGCATTATGCCGAATGTGCATAGGCCAGTGTTTAACAGCATTGGCCGAAAATTCTCTACAAGCCTAGCATTTGCAGCGTTCCGGCACAGACCGGGTCCTTATCGAGATGATTTCTATCATGTCCTCCGCTGCATCTTTCCGCACAGAAAAAGACCTGCTTGGCGTACTCGAAGTACCTGCTCAAGCGTATTACGGCATCCAGACCCTGCGAGCGGTGAACAACTTCCGTCTCTCCGGCGTTCCGATTTCGCATTACCCGAAGCTGGTTGTCGGCCTGGCGATGGTCAAACAGGCCGCCGCTGACGCCAACCGCGAGCTGGGTCACCTGAGCGAAGCCAAGCACGCGGCCATCAGCGAAGCCTGTGCCCGTCTGATCCGCGGCGATTTCCACGAAGAGTTCGTGGTGGACATGATTCAAGGCGGCGCTGGCACTTCGACCAACATGAATGCCAACGAAGTCATCGCCAACATCGCGCTGGAGGCCATGGGTCACCAGAAGGGCGAATACCAATACCTGCACCCGAACAACGACGTGAACATGGCGCAGTCGACCAACGACGCCTACCCGACCGCGATCCGCCTGGGTCTGCTGCTGGGTCACGACGCGCTGCTGGCCAGCCTCGACAGCCTGATCCAGGCGTTCGCTGCCAAGGGTGTTGAGTTCAGCCACGTCTTGAAGATGGGTCGTACCCAGCTGCAAGACGCCGTGCCGATGACCCTGGGTCAAGAATTCCGCGCCTTCGCCACCACGTTGAGCGAAGACCTGGCACGCCTGAAAACACTGGCACCTGAACTGCTGACCGAAGTGAACCTGGGCGGCACCGCGATCGGTACCGGCATCAACGCCGACCCGCGTTACCAGCACCTGGCCGTTCAGCGCCTGGCCCTGATCAGCGGTCAACCGCTGGTTCCGGCGGCCGACCTGATCGAAGCCACCTCCGACATGGGCGCCTTCGTGCTGTTCTCCGGCATGCTCAAGCGCACCGCGGTCAAGCTGTCGAAGATCTGCAACGACCTGCGCCTGCTGTCCAGCGGCCCGCGCACCGGCATCAACGAAATCAACCTGCCGGCGCGTCAGCCAGGCAGCTCGATCATGCCCGGCAAGGTCAACCCGGTAATCCCGGAAGCGGTTAACCAGGTAGCGTTCCAGATCATCGGCAACGACCTGGCCCTGACCATCGCCGCCGAAGGCGGCCAGTTGCAACTGAACGTGATGGAGCCGCTGATCGCCTTCAAGATTTTCGACTCGATCCGCCTGCTGCAACGCGCCATGGACATGCTGCGCGAGCACTGCATCGTCGGCATCACCGCCAACGAAGAGCGTTGCCGTGAGCTGGTCGAGCACTCGATCGGCCTGGTCACCGCGCTGAACCCGTACATCGGCTATGAAAACGCCACCCGCATCGCCCGTATCGCCCTCGAAAGCGGCCGCGGCGTGCTGGAACTGGTGCGCGAAGAAGGCTTGCTCGACGACGAAATGCTCGCCGACATCCTGCGCCCGGAAAACATGATTGCTCCGCGTCTGGTGCCTTTGAAGGCTTGACCGAACGCAGACTCATGCTCTTTTAACGAAGAGCACCAGGAGCCACACGCTCACCAGGTCGAGGGACTAGACACCTCTCACCTTTTGAGGGCTTGGGGATTTATTCCCCAAGCCCTTTTTTTTAACTGAAAGGAAAACCGTCTTCTGTAGGAGTGAGCCTGCTCGCGATGAACGATAACGCGGTGTAACTGAAATACCGCGGTGCCTGCATCGCGAGCAGG
>NZ_JASCOM010000438.1:0-2835 GCF_029959925.1 Pseudomonas sp. PS02303 | reverse complement strand
GGCTCACTCCCACAGGGGTTTTGTGATCGGCTCGCCCCCCCTGTGGGAGCGAGCCTGCTCGCGAAGAGGCCCGCCCAGTCAGCGAAATTTCAGAGCTGACCCGCCCATTCCACCACCGGCATCGTCCGCTTCATCAACACCTTGCCGTCGCGTACCGAATACAACGGCAACCCCTGGCTGCGAATCACCTCGTAGTCACTGTCCGCCGACAGAATCAGCAAATTCGCCGGCCGTCCGGCCTCCAGCCCATAACGGTCCCCAAGGTTCATGGCCTTGGCGCTGTTGTCGGTGACCAGGTCCAGCGCACTTTGCAGGTTGCGATACCCCAGCATGTGGCAGATATGCAGCCCCGCTTCCAGCACCCGCAGAATGTTGCCGTTGCCCAGCGGATACCACGGGTCAACGATCGAATCCTGGCCAAAGCACACGTTCATCCCCGCTTCCAGCAACTCATTGACCCGGGTCACGCCGCGGCGTTTCGGGAAGGTGTCGAAGCGCCCTTGCAGGTGAATGCTTTCGGTGGGGCAGGAGACGAAACTGATCCCCGAATGCCCGAGCAGACGGAAGAGTTTGGCGCAGTACGCGTTGTCGTAAGAGCCCATGGCCGTGGTGTGGCTGGCGGTCACCCGCGAACCCATACCACGGCTGCGGGCTTCTTCGGCCAGCACTTCCAGAAAGCGTGAATGCGGGTCGTCGGTTTCGTCGCAATGCACGTCCACCAGGCAACCGGTGCGCTCGGCGAGGTCCATCAGAAACTTTACTGAGCTGACGCCCTGATCGCGGGTGTATTCGAAATGCGGAATGCCCCCCACCACATCGGCGCCCATACGGATCGCTTCTTCCATCAGCTCCCGGCCGTTGCGGTAGGACTCGATGCCTTCCTGCGGGAACGCGACGATTTGCAGGTCGATCAGGTGCCGGCTTTCCTCGCGCACTTCAAGCATTGCCTTGAGTGCGGTCAGTTGCGGGTCGGTGACGTCGACGTGGGTGCGCACATGCTGGATGCCGTGGGCAGCGAGGGTCTGGATGGTTTTCTTGGCGCGGGCCTTGGTGTCTTCCTCGGTGATGGTGACCTTGCGTTCGCCCCAGCACTCGATGCCCTCGAACAGCGTGCCACTCATGTTCCAGCGTGGCTCGCCAGCGGTGAGGGTGGCGTCGAGGTGAATGTGCGGCTCGACAAAGGGCGGCACCACCAGGTTGCCGCCGGCGTCGAGGTCGTCGGGCCCCAGGGTGGGGGCTTCGGTCTGACGGGCGATGGTGCGGATCAGGCCGTTTTCCAGGTGCAACTCATGCAGGCCTTCTTGGTTGCGCAGGCGGGCGTTGATGATGTGCATCAGGCGAATCCTTTTATAGATCTTGTAAGGGAGCTTCAGCGGCACGGGCACCCAGTACGCTGGTCAATAGCACATACGTTAGCGCGGCAGCGGCAATCCCTACCAGTGGCGCGATCCAGGGCGAGCTGAATGCGGCGACGGTGCCGACGGCATAGGCGGTCAAACCGGGCCAGTTGAACGCCGGTAATCGAGCATCGGCCAGACGAGGATATTGACCACGATAGCGGTAGAAGAAATCCGCCATGATCACGCCGCCTATCGGCGGAATCACCGTGCCCAGCAGAATCAGATACGGCACCAGCATGTCGTACATGCCCAGCAGCGCGAGCAAGGTGCCGATCACCGCGCCGGCCAGGGTCACGGTTTTGCGGCGGCCGGTGCGCAACAGGTTGCAGCCGGCGACGGCGAAGTTGTAGATGGTGTTGTCCTGGGTGCTCCAGATGTTGAGCAGCAACATGGCCATCGCGGCCATGGCGAAACCTTGCAACAGCAGCACTTCGACCACGTCCGGTTGCTGGTAGACGATGGCCCCGTAGGCCCCGATCAACACCATCAAACCGTTGCCGATAAAGAAGCCGATCAGGCTCGCCAGCACCGCGACCCGGGCGGAACGGGAGAAGCGCGTCCAGTTGGTCGCTTGGGTGGCGCCGCTGACGAACGTGCCGAAGACCAGGGTGATCGCGGTCGACCAGTCAAGCGTTCCCGTCGGAACCACCGCGAGCAGCCCATCGAGCCCACCGACCTTCACCGTGGCGACCCACATCGACAGCATCAGCAGCAACATCATGGCGGGCACCGCGATGTACGAGAGGATTTCCAGCCCGCGATAACCGACATACGCCGTGGCGCAAAATGCCAGGCCGAACAGCATCATCAGGCCCAGAACGGTGCCCTCGCTCAGTTCGAAATACTTGCCCAGCACCACGGCGGCCGTGGCCGTGCCCCAGGCGTACCAGCCGATCTGGGTGAAGCCGAGGATCAAGTCGCTGAGCTTGCTGCCGACCTCGCCGAAGCAAAAACGCCCCATCAGCACCGAATTGAGGCCGCTCTTGAAGGCGATATAACCCAGGCTTGCGGCGTAGATGCCCAGCAGCAGATTGCCGACGATAATCACCGCCATCATCTCGCCAAAACTGAACGCCACGCCAAGCTTGCCGCCGGCGAACATGGTGGCGGTGAAGAAGGTGAATCCCAACAGCACCATGGCGGTGGAGGCTAGGCCTTTGCGGGCATGCATCGGTACTTCGCTGAGAGGGTAATCGTTGCCCGGATCTTTTTGCGTCATGTGGCGTTCCTTGCTGAATGGGTGACGCGGGAGGGGTTGCAGTGGTCGTGCCAATGGCTGGATATGCAGTTACTTATAGTCGAGGCGGAGAGTTTGGCGCGGGAGGGGCACAAATGCGGTGCACCTGAAGGAATATAGAGCCCATGTAGGAGCGAGCCTGCTCGCGAATGCGGTGTGTCAGGCAATGTAGATGTCGACTGACACACCGCATTCGCG
>NZ_JASCOM010000437.1:0-2858 GCF_029959925.1 Pseudomonas sp. PS02303 | reverse complement strand
GGCGTTGCAGGCGCGGGGGTTCATCAGGTGAACCGCGTCATCGTTCATCGCCAGCAAGCCGGCTCCTACAGGTTCAACCAGCTGACATTGGCGTTTGGGCCGGTGTCAGGCAGTAATGTTCAATCAATTGACGTAATAGATGCACGGTAGGCTGCAAACGTGACATTTCGAGGTATTCACCCGGTTGGTGCGCACAGGCGATATCACCCGGGCCGAGTACCAGCGTTTCGCAGCCAAGACGCTGAAGATAAGGCGCTTCGGTGCCGAACGCCACTGCTTCGGCGCGATGGCCGGTGAGCTTTTCGGCGACCCGGACCAATTCGGCATCCTCGGCCTGCTCGAACGGCGGCACTTCGGGGAACAGCGGCGCGTAATTGATCTTCACCTGATGGCGTTCGGCAATCGGGTTGAGCCGCTGCAGAATGGCCGCGCGCAGGGCTTTGGGGTCCATGCCCGGCAACGGCCGCAAGTCGAATTCCAGTGAACACTGGCCGCAGATGCGGTTGGGATTGTCGCCGCCATGGATACAGCCGAAGTTCATGGTCGGTGTCGGCACGCCGAATTGCGGATTGCGGAATTCACGCTGCCACAACAGGCGCAGGCCACGCAGCTCGCCGATGGCATCGTGCATGGCCTCAAGGGCGCTATGTCCCAGGCGCGGGTCCGAGGAATGGCCGCTCTGCCCGAGGATGTCGATGCGCTCCATCATGATGCCTTTGTGCATGCGGATCGGCTTCAGTCCGGTCGGCTCGCCAATCACCGCCGCACGCCCCAGCGGACGGCCGGCTTCGGCCAAGGCACGAGCGCCGGACATCGAGCTTTCTTCATCGCACGTGGCGAGGATCAGCAGCGGTTGCTTGAAAGGCTGATCGAGCAGCGGAATCACCGCCTCGATGGCCAGGGCAAAAAAGCCTTTCATGTCGCAACTGCCAAGGCCCACCCAGCGGCCATCGACTTCGGTCAGTTTCAGCGGATCGGTCTGCCACAGTGCGCCATCGAACGGCACCGTATCGCTATGCCCGGCCAGCACCAGGCCACCGGGGCCGGAGCCGAAACTGGCCAGCAAGTTGAACTTGCCGGGGCTGACCTGCTGGATGTCGCAGGCGAAACCAAGGTCACCGAGCCACGTCGCCAGCAAGTCGATGACCGGACGGTTGGATTGATCAAGGCTGGGCTGGGTACAGCTGACCGTCGGCGCAGCAATCAGCGCAGCGAACTGATCTTTCATGGACGGCAAAGGCATCGCTGACTCCAACTCGCGAATTGAAGACCATCATAGAACCATCTGGCGACAGGAATAAACCGTCGCGGCACGTAGGACTAAGGAGTCCTGTACACTGCACGGCCTTGGCAGCCACACATTTCCCCCGGCTGCGCTCCCGATCCTGGATTTTCCGGCCATGCAGAAAGAAACCGAAATCAAACTCCGCGTCAGCCGCGAAACCCTCGCAGCCCTGCGCGAGCACCCGCTCCTGAAAAAACGCAACAAAAGTGGCTGGGAACGCCGTGAGTTGATGAACCAATACTTCGACACGCCTGAGCGCGACCTGGCCCGCGCCAAGGTTGCCCTGCGCCTGCGCAAGGACGGCGAAGAAGTGATTCAAACGCTCAAGACCCGAGGCCAGAGCGTCGCCGGTCTGTCCGAGCGTAACGAATACGACTGGAACCTGCCCAAAGCCAAGCTCGACGTGAAAAAACTCGACGGCGAATGCTGGCCCGAAGAGCTTGCCGAGCTGGACAAGAAAACCCTGAAACCGATCTTCACCACCGATTTCGTTCGCGAACGCGCCGAAATCGCCTGGGGCCGCGGCAAGACCAAAGTGGTCATCGAAGCCGCACTGGACCTGGGCCACGTGGTGGTCGGCAAGCAGAAAGAAGAAATCTGCGAGCTGGAACTGGAACTGCGCGAAGGCGAGCCGGCTGCCCTGCTGGAACTGGCCGCCGAACTGGCCGCGACCCTGGCCCTGATGCCGTGTGACATCAGCAAGGCCGAGCGCGGTTATCGCTTGTACGACGCCAACAGCTATTCGTTGAGCCTGTCGGCACCGCAAATCACCGCTGAAACGCCACTGGACGATGCATTCGCCGCGCTGAGCTGGCATTTGCTGAGCAGCAGCCAGCGTCTGGCCGAGCAGTATCGCTTCAATGGCCACTGGCGCTTGTTGCAGGACTGGGTCGAGAACCTGGCCGAATTGCGTGCCTTGCTGAGCAGCCTGGGCCAGGCCGCACCGCGTCAGTCGACTCACGATCTGCGCGTTGCTCTGGATGCCTTGCTCGAAGACTGGCGCCCGCTGGTGCAAGCCGGTATCGACGACGAAGACGTGCGCAAAGCCGCGCCGGAGCAATTCCTCGAAGAACTGGAAGACCCGCGCTGGGGCTTGTTCTCGCTGAACACGTCGCGTTGGTTGCTGGCCCGCACCTGGGCAGCTGATCGCAACGTCCGTGGCAATCGCCAGGGTGCTGCGCAATTGGGTAGCTGGTTGCCGCGTTTGCTGGGTGAAGAAGCGACCTCCCTGCAATTGCAGCGTTATCAGCAACAGCCGGAAGACCTGGCCGAGCAACTTCCGCGCATCGAGCGCATCCAGGCCTGGCTGCACCATGCCCGTGGCGTGCTGGACATCCCGGAAATGGACCGCCTGTACGGCGAGCTGAAGCAGCTTGCCCAATTGGCGAACGAGCCGATCACCGATGAATCGCTGGATGCGCGCAAGCAGCAGGCCATTGCGGTTTATCAGAATCGAGCCTGGAAAATGCTGCTGCGTATGTAACACCGCCTTCGCGGGCAAGCCTCGCTCCTACAGTATTTTCGTTGACCCCAATTCGGCGGCCGACTCAAACCTGTAGGAGCGAGGCTTGCC
>NZ_JASCOM010000436.1:0-2862 GCF_029959925.1 Pseudomonas sp. PS02303 | reverse complement strand
GGGCAAGCCTCGCTCCTACAGAATTTGCGCGATTTCAAATTGGCGCATGGCCTGTAGGAGCGAGGCTTGCCCGCGAAGGAGTATTCGATAATGTCGATTGTTATCGGGATTAAGTGCGTAAAACTAGACGGTCGGAAGATTAATTGCTTTTAAAGCCGATATTTATCGGCTATAAAGTCGCCATTGCTCACGGCGTGCCTCATCGCGCCCGTGCTTCCCGTTTCTGTCATCGGTCGAGGCCATACTCGACCCATCAGCACTTGCCCGGAGATGATTCATGAGTCGTATCGTTACCGTCGCCGCCACCCAGATGGCCTGTTCCTGGGACCTTGAAGCCAACATCGAGACCGCTGAGAAGCTGGTTCGTGAGGCTGCAGCCAAAGGCGCGCAGATCATACTGATCCAGGAGCTGTTCGAGGCGCCGTACTTCTGCCAGAAACCGAACCCGGATTACCTGCAACTGGCCACGACGGTTGAAGACAACGTCGCCATCAAGCACTTCCGGAAAGTCGCCAAGGAACTGCAAGTGGTGCTGCCGATCAGCTTCTATGAACTGGCCGGCCGTGCCCGTTTCAACAGCATCGCGATCATCGATGCCGACGGCAGCAACCTCGGGATTTATCGTAAAAGCCACATCCCGGACGGCCCGGGTTACCACGAAAAGTATTACTTCAACCCGGGCGATACCGGCTTCAAAGTCTGGAACACCCGTTACGCGAAAATCGGCGTCGGTATCTGCTGGGACCAGTGGTTCCCGGAGTGCGCTCGCAGCATGGCGTTGCTGGGCGCGGAAATCCTGTTCTACCCGACCGCCATCGGCAGCGAGCCGCACGACAAAACCATTTCGTCCCGCGACCACTGGCAGCGCGTGCAACAAGGCCATGCCGGCGCCAACCTGATGCCGCTGATCGCGAGCAACCGCATCGGTAACGAAGAACAGGACGGCTACGACATCACGTTCTACGGCTCATCGTTCATCGCCAACCAGTTCGGCGAGAAGGTCCAGGAACTCGACAAGACTGAAGAGGGCGTGCTGGTCCAGAGCTTCGACCTCGACGAGCTGGAGCACATTCGCAGCGCGTGGGGTTCGTTCCGTGATCGTCGCCCGAACCTATACAATGCGATCAAAACCCTCGACGGTTCCCTGGAGTCCTGATCGCATGACCACTTTAAACAGCACCCCGCGCGCCGACGGCTTCTACATGCCCGCCGAGTGGGCGCCACAAACCCAGACCTGGATGATCTGGCCGGAGCGCCCGGACAACTGGCGCCTGGGCGGCAAACCCGCGCAAGCCGCGCATGTGGCCGTCGCCAAGGCCATCGCCCGTTTCGAACCGGTGACCGTGGCGGTCTCCGCCGGCCAATACGAAAACGCCCGTGCCCGTCTCGACGTGCCGAATATTCGTGTGGTCGAGATGTCCAGCGACGACGCCTGGGTTCGCGACACCGGCCCGACGTTCGTCATCAATAACAGTGGCGAAGTCCGTGGTGTGAACTGGGACTTCAACTCGTGGGGCGGTTTCGATGGCGGTTTGTACTCGCCGTGGAACCGCGACTCGCAGGTGGGCGGCAAGATCCTCGAGATCGAGCGCAGCCAGCGCTACCGTACCGAGGGCTTCGTGCTCGAGGGCGGTTCGATTCACGTCGATGGCGAAGGCACCCTGATCACCACCGAAGAATGCCTGCTCAACCGCAATCGCAACCCGCACCTGAGCCGGGGGGAAATCGAAGCGGTGCTCAGTGCTCATCTGGCTGTGGATAAGATCATCTGGCTGCCGGACGGTCTGTTCAACGACGAAACCGACGGCCATGTGGATAACTTCTGCTGCTACGTGCGTCCGGGTGAAGTATTGCTGGCCTGGACCGATGATCCGCAGGACCCGAACTACCCGCGCTGCCAGGCGGCAATGAAAGTGCTGGAAAGCAGCACCGATGCCATGGGTCGCCCATTCACGGTGCACAAGATGCCGATCCCGGGGCCGCTGTATGCGACCGAGGAAGAGTGTGCCGGTGTGGACCCGGTGGACGGGACTCAGGAGCGTAATCCGAGCGTGCGTCTGGCCGGTTCCTACGTGAACTTCCTGATCGTCAACGGCGGCATTATCGCGCCGAGTTTCGACGACCCGCTGGACGGTCCTGCGAAAGAGATTCTGCAGGCGCTATTCCCGCAGCATGAAGTGGTGATGGTGCCGGGCCGCGAACTGTTACTGGGGGGCGGTAACATCCACTGCCTTACCCAACAACAGCCGGCGCCGCACAAGGAGTGAGTGGGGTTGTAACAGCCTGAACCGGCTGAAAAATCACCAAGACGCCGGTTTATCCCCGCTCTTCACCCAGAAGCCCGCAGCCCCAAAGGACTGCGGGCTTCTTTGTATCCACTTGTCGACACTTGGGAAACATTGGCACAGCTCTTGTATCTGTCACGGGGTGAAACAGGGAGGGGGAGGACTTCGATGTTCTGTCATAAACCTTGGATAAGTTAGCCGCTCACGAACCAGGAGAGAGCGCTGAAATGAACGCCGAAGTGAACGTAGTGAGAGAGCGGGCGTTGCATCCCCTGGCAGTTAATAGCGAATCGCTCCAGGTCTTGGCGCACTGGTTGAAGTCCAATGGAACGCGTCAGATCAGAGAACCTGATCCGCGCCGGATGATGATCGAGCGCTACCCCGCTGGTTTATTCAGCGAGGCGGAACTGGAAGCGTTGTGGGATGTGATGGAAGGATAAGAAGAAAGAACAAAGGATTGATGAGAGCGCTGCCGGGATGGCGGCGCTTTTTTATGGGCGATGGATTTGTAAGCTACACCCTGACCATTGTAGGAGCGAGCCTGCTCGCGATGGCGGCCTGGCAGTCACATTAACGT
>NZ_JASCOM010000435.1:0-2876 GCF_029959925.1 Pseudomonas sp. PS02303 | reverse complement strand
GCCTGCTCGCGATTGCGGTCTGTCAGGCATTAAAGATGTCGACTGGCATGACGCTATCGCGAGCAGGCTCGCGCCCACAGGGTCGGTGTTCGCCCAGGGTTTATGGGGTGCTCCAATGATGGCAATTCAGTTTCAGTTAAGTTCAGCCCGCTAAGGTGTTCCTCGTAGGCAACACATAAAAAATACGGAGACACCCATGAAAACCCTGACTGCCCTGTTCACCGCGTCCATCCTTACCCTGACCGCCAGCCTCGCCCACGCCCGTGATTTAGGCCCCGATGAAGCCCTGCGATTGCGCGACGCTGGTACCATTGTGTCTTTCGAGAAGCTCAACGCCACCGCTCTGGCCAAACATCCCGGTGCCAAAATCACCGAAACCGAGCTGGAAGAAGAGTACGGCAAGTACATCTACCAGGTTGAGCTGCGCGACCCACAGGGCATTGAGTGGGATCTGGAATTAGACGCGGTCAGCGGCCAGGTTCTCAAGGATCATCAGGATACGTAATGAAGGTGTGTTCATTTTCACGCATGGCGTTGGTGCTGCTGGCGTTCTGCTCGGTCGTCATGGCCCGCGACCTCGATCAGGACGAAGCCCTGCGCTTGCGCCAGCAAGGCGTGATCCTGCCGCTTGAGCAATTGTTAAAACAGGCGTTGGACCGCTACCCCGGCTCCAAACTGCTGGAAGCCGAGCTTGAAGAAAAACACGACGTCTACATTTACGAAGTCGAGTTGCTGACCATCGAAGGGGTGGTTCGTGAACTGGACCTCGACGCCACCACTGGCCAGTTACTGAAAGACAAGGAAGATTGATCGATGCGTTTGCTTCTGGTGGAAGACCACGTGCCGCTGGCCGACGAATTGATGGCCGGCCTCAACCGGCAGGGGTATGCCGTGGACTGGCTGGCCGATGGCCGAGACGCGGTGTATCAGGGCAGCAGCGAGCCGTATGACCTGATCATCCTCGACCTGGGCCTGCCGGGTTTGCCGGGGCTTGAGGTGCTGGCGCAATGGCGGGCCGGTGGTCTGGTCACGCCGGTGCTGATCCTCACGGCACGCGGTTCCTGGGCCGAGCGCATCGAAGGCCTCAAGGCCGGTGCCGACGATTACCTGACCAAACCGTTCCACCCCGAAGAGCTGCACCTGCGGGTCCAGGCGTTATTGCGGCGCTCCCACGGTCAGGCCAACCAGCCGACGCTCAAATCGGCGGGGCTGCACCTGGATGAAGGTCGCCAGTGCGTCACGCGTGACGGTGCCGATATCCAGCTGACGGCCTCCGAGTTTCGCCTGCTGCGTTATTTCATGCTGCACCCCGAGCAGATCCTTTCCAAAAGCCACCTCGCCGAACACCTCTACGACGGTGAAACCGAGCGCGATTCCAACGTGCTCGAAGTCCACGTCAACCATCTGCGGCGCAAGCTTGGGAAAAGTGTGATCGAAACCCGTCGCGGCCAGGGTTACCTGTTCGGCGGACAAGCCCAGTGAGGTCGATTCAGCGCCGCTTGAGTCTGGGGCTGATCAGCGTGATGGTGGTCGTCGGCCTGGTGCTGGCGCAAACCAGCCTGTGGTTGTTCGAAAAGGGGCTGCAGCGCTACCTCGAAGACGGTTTGCGCAACGACAGTGAAAACCTGCTGGTGGCGCTGGTGCGCGGGCCGGCGGGGTTGCAACTGGATGAGCGGCACCTGTCGCCGGCCTATCAACGGCCGTTTTCCGGGCACTACTTCCGTATCGATTTCGCCGACAAGCATTGGCGTTCCCGCTCGTTGTGGGATCAGGAACTGCCGCCACTCGACCATCCCGGCCTGCACAGCAACCTGCAACTGGGGCCGGAAGGTCAGCAATTGCTGGTGCTGCGTTCGGACTATCGCCGGCTCGGGCAATCGATTTCGATCAGTGTGGCGCAGGACTACACGCCCGTGCGCGAGAGTTTTCGGCGCATGCAACAAGTCGGCCTGGGCCTCGGGCTGGCGGGGTTGCTGCTGATTCTGCTGCTGCAACGGATCACCGTGCGCCGCGCCTTGCGCCCACTGGAAAAGGCCCGCGAGCAAATCGCCCAGTTGCAGCAGGGCCAGCGCTCGCAACTCGATGACCAGGTGCCGGTGGAACTGGAGCCGCTGGTGGCGCAGATCAACCATTTGCTGGCCCACACCGAAGACAGCCTTAAACGTTCACGCAATGCCCTGGGCAACCTTGGGCATGCGTTGAAAACGCCGTTGGCGGTGTTGCTGAGCGTAGCTTCCAGCGAGAAGCTCGACGCTTATCCCGAACTGCGCAAACTCCTCAAGGCACAACTGGAACAGGTCCAGCAGCGGCTCAGTCGCGAACTCAATCGCGCCCGCTTGTCCGGCGATGCGCTGCCGGGAGCGCTGTTTGATTGCGATGGGGAACTGCCGGGGTTGTTGGCGACGTTGAACATGATTCACGGCGAACACCTGAACCTGAGCTACCGCGCACCAACCGGTCTGCAGCTGCCGTGGGATCGCGAGGATTTGCTCGAACTGCTAGGCAATCTCTTGGATAACGCCTGCAAATGGGCGGATGCCGAGGTTCGGTTGAGCGTGGTCGAGACGGCGCAAGGGTTTGAATTAAGCGTGGAAGATGATGGGCCGGGGATTCCCGAGGCGCAGCGCGATCAGGTGCTGAACCGGGGGACACGGCTGGATGAACAGACGGATGGGCATGGGTTGGGGCTTGGGATTGTGCGCGACATCGTCGACACGTGGGGCGCGGTGATGCGGTTGGAGGAAAGCGAGTGGGGCGGCCTGAAAGTGCTGATCAAACTCCCCAAACGCTGAGTATCCCTGTAGGAGCGAGCCTGCTCGCGATAGCGGTGTGTCAGTCGACATCTCTGTTGGCTGACAAACCGCAATCGCGAGCAG
>NZ_JASCOM010000434.1:0-2886 GCF_029959925.1 Pseudomonas sp. PS02303 | reverse complement strand
GGCAAGCCTTGCTCCTACAGGATTTGTGTCGATCGCGAAAATTGCGTACGACACAAATTCTGGTAGGAGCGAGGCTTGCCCGCGAAGAGGCCAGCTCAGACGCTAAAAAACTTAAGCGTGCGCCAACTCCGCATGCTCATCGGCATCCAGCAGTGCTTTATCCGTCTGCTGCATGATCTGGCTGGTAATCGCCCCGGCCGTGATCGAACCACTCACGTTCAACGCCGTGCGGCCCATATCGATCAGCGGCTCAACCGAAATCAGCAACGCCACCAATGACACCGGCAAACCCATCGCCGGCAGCACGATCAGCGCGGCAAACGTCGCACCGCCGCCCACGCCCGCCACACCGGCGGAACTCAAGGTCACAATCGCCACCAGCGTCGCGATCCACAGCGGGTCCAGCGGGTTGATGCCGACAGTCGGCGCCACCATCACCGCCAACATCGCCGGGTACAGACCGGCACAGCCATTCTGGCCAATGGTCGCGCCGAACGACGCGGCGAAACTGGCGATGGATTGCGGGATGCCCAGGCGGCTGGTCTGCGCTTCGATGCTCAGTGGAATCGTCGCGGCGCTGGAGCGGCTAGTGAACGCGAACGTCAGCACCGGCCAGATCTTGCGGAAGAACCGCAGCGGGTTGATCCCGGCCGCCGACACCAACAGGCCATGGACCACAAACATCAGGCCCAGGCCGATGTAGGAAACCACCACGAAACTGCCGAGCTTGATGATGTCTTGCAGGTTGGAACCGGCGACCACTTTGGTCATCAGCGCCAATACGCCGTAGGGGGTCAGCTTCATCACCAGACGCACCAGACGCATCACCCAGGCTTGCAGGGTGTCGATGGCGTTGATCACTTTCTGACCTTTCTCGACGTCATCCTTGAGCAGTTGCAGCGCCGCGACACCGAGGAACGCGGCGAAGATCACCACGCTGATGATCGACGTCGGCTTGGCGCGAGCGAGGTCGGCGAACGGGTTTTGCGGAATGAACGACAGCAGCAGCTGCGGCACATTCAGGTCGGCAACCTTGCCGGCATAGTCGGTCTGGATGGTTTGCAGGCGAGCCATTTCCTGGGTGCCGGCGACCAGGCCTTCGGCGGTCAGGCCGAACAGGTTGGTCAAGCCGATACCGATCAGCGCCGCAATGGCCGTGGTGAACAGCAGCGTGCCGATGGTCAGGAAGCTGATCTTGCCCAGCGACGAGGCGTTGTGCAGACGGGCCACGGCGCTGAGGATCGAGGCGAACACCAGCGGGATGACGATCATTTGCAGCAACTGCACGTACCCGTTGCCCACCAGATCGAACCAGCCGATCGAGGCTTTCAGCACCGGGTTGCCGGCACCGTAAATCGTGTGCAACGCGACACCGAAGACCACGCCCAATACCAACGCGAGCAGGACTTTTTTCGCCAGGCTCCAGGTCGTGTGGCGGGTTTGCGCGAGGCCAAACAGTAACGCGAGGAACACCAGAAGATTGAGGATCAGCGGCAGATTCATGAGAACTCCGAAAGTGACTTGTGCCAGCCGCCTTCCGGGGCAGCTGCGAACCGGCAAGCCTAACAGCTTGATTTACAAAGAATTAATATCAAAAAAGTCTGATAACTGTCGTTTTTGGAATAAGCCGGTGTCGCTGTCGGGGATGCACTTGACGCGAAAGGGACGTGTGCGGTCGCTAGTGGACGAGAGTTGTCACACTTATTTGTTAGCGTCGATATCTTTGGATCAGGGAGAAACCGCCGATGAAGCTCGCACCCAAATTTCTCGCAGCAGTACTCTGTCTTGGCCTCGCCGGCCAGGTCTTCGCCACGGATTTGAAGCACTGGCCAGCCGATCAGGCCAAGGCGCTGGACGCGATGATTGCAGCCAACGCGAACAAAGGTAACTACGCGGTGTTCGACATGGACAACACCAGTTACCGCTACGATCTCGAAGAGTCGTTGCTGCCGTACATGGAAAGCAAAGGCCTGATCACCCGCGAGAAACTCGACCCCTCCCTGAAACTGATCCCGTTCAAGGACACCGCCGACCATAAGGAAAGCCTGTTCAGCTACTACTATCGCCTCTGCGAACTCGACGACATGGTGTGCTATCCATGGGTCGCGCAAGTGTTCTCCGGTTTCACCCTCCAGGAACTCAAAGGCTACGTCGATGAGCTGATGGCCTTGGACAAGCCAGTGCCGGCGACCTATTACGAAGGCGATGTGGTCAAGAACCTCGACGTCAACCCGCCGAAAATCTTCACCGGTCAGAAAGAGCTCTACAACAAGCTGATGGAGAACGGCATCGAGGTCTACGTGATGACCGCCGCCTCGGAAGAACTGGTGCGCATGGTCGCTTCCGATCCGAAGTACGGCTACAACGTCAAACCGCAAAACGTCATTGGCGTGAGCCTGCTGCTCAAGGACCCGAAGTCCGGCGAATTGACCACGGCGCGTAAGCAAATCACTGCGGGCAAGTATGACGAGAAGGCCAACCTTGGCCTCGAACTGACCCCGTACCTGTGGACCCCAGCGACCTGGATGGCGGGTAAGCAAGCGGCGATCCTGACCTACATCGATGAATGGAAAAAACCGGTGCTCGTCGGCGGCGACACACCGACCAGCGACGGCTTCATGCTGTTCCACAGCGTCGACGTGGCCAAGGGCGGCATTCACTTGTGGATCAACCGCAAGGACAAATACATGACCCAGATTAACGGCATGATGGCCAAGCACGCGGCAGCACAGGCCAAGGAAGGGTTGCCGGTGACGGCGGACAAGAACTGGGTGATCGTGAAACCGGAGGAAATCCAGTAAGCACCAAAAATCCAATGTAGGAGTGAGCCTGCTCGCGATAGCGCAGTGTCAGACGACATCAATGGTGACAGACATACCGCTATCG
>NZ_JASCOM010000433.1:0-2889 GCF_029959925.1 Pseudomonas sp. PS02303 | reverse complement strand
GGCAAGCCTCGCTCCTACAGAATTGGTGTGATCACATGAACCCTGTAGGAGCGAGGCTTGCCCGCGAAGACGGTTTTACTGAAGCAACTCGGTATCAAGGACCTTGGAAGACTCGCCAATCACGCTTTCCGCGAGCTGAACAAACTCTTTGGTATCCACACTTTCCAGATGCATCGCCCCGCGCAACACATCATCAAGCGAGCGCTTATTGCGCGTTTTCAAACGAATCTCACGATCCAGTTCCTGTAGCAACAACACCGCTTTGGAGACCTGCGCCGGGTTCACCTGTTCGCCACGCAACGTGGTGACTTTCTGGCTGTCCTTGACCAACCGGCGGTGCAAACTCTCAAACCGCTCATCACTCATGCCACCCGCACGGCGCACCAGTTCGATGGCGTAATACTCGGCAAACCCTTCACTGATCCAGTCACTGCGCTGTTTATCGTTGATCCGCCCGAACACCTGCGCCAATTCACGCACCACCGCGCTGGTCCCGCTTTCACTGACCAACGGCAGGCGCGTATTGAGATAGATCGACTCACGCGCGGCCAGGCTGCCGCGCCACATCGGGTCGTTGGCACCAACGATCAGCAGTTTGACGGGATGACGGGGAAACACGGCTTGAACCTGCGGCCAGACAAAGGTCAGCAGCGTCAGCACGTCCATGCGGCGCATGCCCTGGCCTTGGGGCGAGGCGACGGTGACTTCGGTTTCCCCAAGCCTGGTGCGACGGCTGCCGAGGTGGCCGGCGAGCATCCAGCCCGTGGGCCGGTCGAACAGTCGAGAGACGTTATCGATGCGGAATTTGTTCTTGCCGATGCGCGGCCAGGCGGTCTCGACGCTTTTCCAGCCGCTGGGCAATTCAAATTCAAGGCGTGAAATCAGCTCGATGCCGTCCTGCTGATCGAGTCTGGCCGGCGGCACCAGGTCGTCGCCGCGCATCAGTGCCCAGGTTGGCGTCATGCGCGTATCGAAGCTGCCGCTCTTGCGTCCATGGCTGATGCGCACGCGGTAAGTCAGGCTGGCCTTGTCAGTGGCCGGACGCCAAACGCCGCGCGTCTGCTTGCCCGCCGTGAGCTGCCATTGGCCGTCGGCCTTGAAGTCGCTGTAGTGGCTGCCGTCGCCCAGATCGAAATCCAGACTGCGCACCGCCGAGCCTTGGGCCAGCGTCAGCCGCACTTCGGCCTGATCGCTGTGCGGCATCAGGCGCACGTGATAATCCAGATCGACTTTTTTCGCCGCCCACACGGACGAACTCAGGGCCAGTAGCCCGACGGCCAGCGCCCGCCGCAATCGCACAGCCATACACACTCCTGTTGTGGCGAGCGAGCTTGCTCGCGCCGGGCTGCGAAGCGGCCCCTTTTTTTGTCGTTACTGCCTGTTGGTGGCCACACATGCAGTGAGGCATTTAGCCCGCGCGAAAGATCAGATGGTCTTCCCAGTCATCCTCGGACACGCTGCCTTCGGCGAGCATGCGCCCGGACTGGGAAATGCGTTCATGGTGCACCGCATCGCGATCACCGCACACCAGGTGATGCCACAGGGGCAAGTCCTTGCCTTCACTGACCAATCGATAGCCGCAGGTCGGCGGCAACCAGCGGAATTCTTCGGCCTTGCCCGGCGTGAGCTGGATGCAGTCCGGCACAAAGTCACGACGGTTCGGGTAGTCGGTGCACTGGCAGGTTTTCAGGTCCAGCAGTTTGCAGGCGATGCGCGTGTAATAGACCGAGTTGTCCTCTTCATCTTCGAGCTTTTGCAGGCAGCACAGACCGCACCCGTCGCACAGCGATTCCCACTCCTGCGGATCGAGTTGATCGAGGGTTTTGCGTATCCAGAACGGTTCGACTTTGGCGGCCATGGTTCGAGCATCAACATCAGGTGGTGAAAAGGCCGCCAGTCTAGTGCCAAGGCCCTTGCGGGCCAAGCATTGGCGACTGCCGGTAGATCGGGCTTGTCAGTTTTTGCGCCGCCACGTAGTTTTGCCAGTCGCAAGGAGCCATGCCCAAATGCCATTAACGCTCAACCGCGTTGCATTCAGGTGAACTGCGCCTGCGGGTTTTAGACGCCCCTCACTTTCAAACGAAGCAAGGAATCTCTTGATGAGTGCAAACCCACGCGTTGCCGAGTATGCGATCCACCCTCAGTTCACCGATCGCTGGTCGCCCCGCGCCTTCACCGGCGAAACCATTCCCGAAGAAACCCTGTTGAGCTTCTTCGAAGCCGCACGCTGGGCGCCATCGGCCTACAACTCCCAGCCTTGGCGGTTTCTCTACGCGCGCCGCGATACGCCGAACTGGGAGCGTTTTCTGGGCCTGCTGAATGAATTCAACCGCGGCTGGGCGCAACACGCCTCGGCATTGGTGATCGTGATCTCTAAAACCACCTTCGCGGTACCCGGCGCCACCGAAGAGACCCCGGCCCTGTGGCACACCTTTGACACCGGTTCGGCCTGGGGCCATCTGGCGCTGCAAGCGAGCATCAGCGGCTGGCACACCCACGGCATGGCCGGTTTCGACCAGGACCTGACCCGCAAAGAGCTGAACATTCCTGAAGGTTACGCACTGCACGCGGCGGTGGCCGTAGGCAAACTGGGCGATAAAGCGACGCTGGCCGATTACCTGCAAGCGCGCGAAGAACCAAGCCCGCGTCGCCCACTGAGCGAACTGGCGGCCGAAGGCGATTTCACCCTCTAAGCCACAGCGCAAAAGAAATTCGGGAGCGAGTCTCTTGCGATGGCGGTGTATCAGTCTCCGTCAATATTGACTGACAGACCGCTATCGCGAGCAGGCTCGCTCCCACAGTTGATTCCTGGTGTTCACAAAATAGTGGATTCACAGCAGAAACCATGTGGGAGCGCGCCAGCCGCGGACGCGGCCCGCCCGGTAAAAA
>NZ_JASCOM010000432.1:0-2899 GCF_029959925.1 Pseudomonas sp. PS02303 | reverse complement strand
GCGGAGTGCCAATCGACAGGTGTTTCACTGGCCCACCGCTTTCGCGAGCAGGCCCGCTCCTACAAGGGCCAAGTGTGCTTTCCGGAAATTGTGGAAAACAATATTCACAAGCTCTCAAAGCGCGACATAAAGCCGCTGCAAATAGTTGTTTTGTCACGCTTTTGACTTGTCCCCGTTTACTGTGGAGCTGGCTGTGAATAACGTGGGAGTAGCTGTCTGAGAGCCTTTGAATCCGTGGCTTGCAGCGATGTGGTTGTTTTTTGATCAGGCGTTTTTGCTTGACCCGGAACAGGCTTTGTCAACCTTTTTGTTGGATGGCAAAGTGGCTGGAAATGCAATGGGCCAGCCTGTGGATAAGTCTGTGGTTAAACTCTGGAAAGACTCGGCTGAGGGCCGTAGTTACTGGCTTGGCGCCATCGTCGGTTTGCCCATCACATCGTGCAAAATGCCATGGGCTACACAGCTGGTACCCGAGGGTCAAGCAAAAAACTTTGTAATCTACCCGCAAAGCCTTGTGGATAGCGGCTTGCAGCTTTTCCACTTGCCCCCGGAAACTGTGGACCGGCCTGTGGATAAGGTGCGTGTACATGGCTGCAAGCCACGGTGCCTGTGGCTTTGGAAGGGCTGGTTGTTTTTTGTACAATTTTTGCGGCGGTTGCCGCTGTGGGCAAGGCCGGGCATGCTGCCAGCTGATTTTCTATTCCAATGGCTGTCGATCAGCCGAAGCAAGGAGAACACGATGTCCAACACCCTGTTTATTACCGGCGCGACCTCTGGTTTTGGTGAAGCCTGTGCCCGTCGTTTTGCCGAGGCCGGCTGGAAACTGGTGCTGACAGGCCGTCGTGAAGAACGCCTCAATGCCCTGTGCGCCGAGTTGTCGAAGCAGACCGAGGTGCATGGCCTGGTGCTCGACGTGCGTGATCGCAAGGCCATGGAGGAGGCGATCGCCAACTTGCCGCCGTCCTTTGCCAAGCTGCGCGGGCTGATCAACAACGCCGGTCTGGCGCTGGGCGTTGACCCGGCACCGAAGTGCGATCTCGACGATTGGGACACCATGGTCGACACCAACATCAAAGGCCTGATGTACGCCACTCGCCTGCTGTTGCCACGCCTGATCGCCCACGGCCGCGGTGCCGGTATCGTCAACCTCGGCTCCGTCGCCGGCAACTATCCGTACCCGGGCAGCCATGTTTATGGTGGGACCAAAGCATTCGTTGGCCAGTTCTCGCTGAACCTGCGTTGCGACCTGCAAGGCACTGGCGTGCGTGTCAGCAATATCGAGCCGGGCCTATGCGAGAGCGAGTTCTCGCTGGTGCGTTTCGCCGGTGACCAGGAGCGCTACAACGCGACCTACGCCGGTGCCGAGCCGATCCAGCCGCAGGACATCGCCGATACCATTTTCTGGGTGCTTAATGCCCCGGCGCACATCAACATCAACAGCCTCGAATTGATGCCGGTGAGCCAGACGTGGGCCGGGTTTGCGATTGAGCGTAATGCCAAGGGTTAAGACCGCATAACGGCTTTCGCGGGCAAGCCGCGCTCCCACAAGACTTGCGTTGAATCGTCATTTCGCGAACGACAAAAAACCTGTGGGAGCGGCGGTGCGGCGATCCGAATTGCCCGCGATAGCTATCTGTCAGTCAGCCGAGATAATCGACCAGCCCTCGATAGCAAGTGGCCAAGTGATAAGGCGTGGTCGATGGCATGTCCTTGCGGCTGACTTCGCCCTGCTCGTCGCGACATTCATACCACCCTCCCGCATGCAAAAAGCGTTGCTGCAATGCCTGCAATTGGCGTTGCACCGAGCCTTCGCTATTTGGACGCAAGGTCAGCGCGCGCAGGTATTCAGCCTGGGCCCAGATGCGTTGAGTGGCATCCTTGGCAGAGCCATTCAGATCGAGCATCGCCGTCACCGCACCCGTTTGTGGATCAACGCCCAGTTGTTCGGTGAGTACAAACGCGCGCTCCAGCGAAGCATGCAGTTTTGAGCCGTGCAGCAGTGGCGAAGACTCCAGCAGGAAATACCACTCGAACTGATGCCCCGGTTCAAACCAGTTATCCACAGCGCCCAGCGGTTTTTCCATCAGCACGCTGTGGTGCGGGTCAATAAAACGCTTCTGCATGGCTGTGCATAACTCGACCAGCGCGCGCTGTACGGCGATGTCTTCTCGCACCGACAGGGTCGCGAGGAAAGCTTCGGCCAGATGCATCAAGGGATTTTGCAGGGGGCCGGAGTCGAGCGAGGACCAGTCGCGGTCGAGGCTGGCTTCGTACAGGCCGTCGCCTGTGGCGAAGCGCTGCGCCAGCACTTCCAGTGTCGCGTTGAGGACCGATTCCACCAGCGGCTCGCGCACCTTGCCCCAGTAATGGGCGCAGGCGAACAGGATAAAGGCGTGGGTGTAGAGGTCTTTGCGCTGATCCAGTGGCGCACCTTGCGGGTCGATGCTGTAGAACCAGCCGCCGTGCTCGGCGTCGTGAAAATGCTGTTGCAAGGAACGGAACAGCGCCGCGGCGCGTTCCTCGGCGGCCGGCACCTGGCCGATCAGGCTGGAAAACAGATACAGCTGCCGCGCGCAGGCCATCGCTCGATAGCGTTGGGGCGGCAGCGGTTGATGCCCGGCGTCCAACGCTTCGTAAGGCAACGCCATGTCGGCATTCCAGCCGGGGCCTTGCCAGAGCGGCACGATCACGTCCTGGAAATGCTGTTGCACCGAGGCGAACAGAGCGGTCAATTCAGGCTGGGAGGCAGAGCGGGAAACAGGCGGCATTGGCTGGCGTCGTCACGGCAGGGTTGATTGCGCGACATGTTAGCAGGCCTGAGAGATGCGGTGTCTGTCAGGCCGTCTTCGCGAGCAGGCTCGCTCCCACAGGTGTACGCATTCCAATGTGGGAGCGAGCC
>NZ_JASCOM010000431.1:0-2907 GCF_029959925.1 Pseudomonas sp. PS02303 | reverse complement strand
CCGATGCGGCTGAATGCAAGCTCGCTCGCAATTAATCTGAGCCAGACGGCTCCGTCAGTCGCAGTTAATTTGAGCCGAAAATTGCGTTGATTGCGAGCACGGCTGTTTTCGATTGCAAGCCGCTACAGGTAGGGTTTTCATCTTCGCAAAAGTCCATCGTGCGCCATGCCCTATAAATAATCTAGTGGGTGGCAGCGCTTCATGAACGAGCCCCATTAAAGACTGGACTCCTCTCCCCTGATAGGCAAACGGGTATGTTATGACTCACAGTAATGATAAGGGTGGCGAGCTGCTCGACCAGGAGAGATGACATCAATGCCAACAAGTTTTTCCTGTGACGCAAGCCGTGTCAGGACGGAAACCTCTCCGCGATCAGCGCTGACGAAGCCTTGGTGCAAGCCTAAGAGCTGAATTATGCGCTCAAGCCGATCCGTGAACTGCAACGGGTGCTGGGCAATAAAACGATGGAAAATGAAATTCTCAAAGAGGCCATGAAGATTGCCCGGCCACGAAAATGGATTGCGTAATCACCCTCGTTGCTGTGGGACGACCAGTGAAGCTGGTCAGCCAATGTGTCGGTGTGGCGCGCCAGCAATTAGCGGTTCGACTCAGGTAATCGGTATCATCCAAGACGCGGCAAAGTAGCCCTGTGAAAGAAGCTGAATTGATGACCAAAATCTAGCAACAGCTCTGCGAACTGCCCAGCTATGGCTGCCGTCGAGTCTGGGAATTTTTGCGTCGCGACCGTGAAACCAATTTGCTACGCGCCCGATCAATGTGATTCGGGTTTACCAGGTGATGCGTGATCACAATCTGCTGCTTGACGCAGGATCAAACAACCCTACGCGGGGTGTCGGCACGAAGGCCGTATTGCGGTGAAAATCAGCGATACCGCTGGTGCTCGGACGGTTTTGAGTTTCGCTTCGAGGACTGCGCCAAACTGAGCGTGAACTTCGTCCAGGATTACTGTGACCGCGAAGCCACCGGTTGGCTCGGCAACCCAACCGGATGCGGCGGCGATATCCAAAATTTTATGTTGTAAAGCGTGGAGAAGCGTTTAGGTAATTAGTCGTGCAGTAGCTCAGCGGTATCGGTTCGGCTTACACCGTCGAATAGACGCGCCTGTTGCTCAACAGATCCGCTTGCAGTCGTTGACCAGATAAGGGCGTAGCCCACAGAGTAATGGCATGTCAGAGTGCTTAGTGAAGACAATAAGCGTGATTACTTCAGTGTAAATGGCATCCGTAAACTCCTGGGATCGGCAATTCAAATAGCCACGAGGCGCCTCCTTGGCATCCCAGCGATCTCTGACTGGTTAGCCCAAGGAGCATGAAAAGTTATGTGGGGGCCCCGTTCTTCGACCACGCGGGCTCAGTTGATGATGAATCGTAGTGGCCGGTGCGCAGCACGTAGAAGTGGGCCTCGGACACGAGTCGCATCGGTTCAAGTGGGCAAACGGTACCCGGCCGGCGCGCGTAAATCTTCTTGCCACGCGCAGGAATCGGCGGCTCGATAAGTTTCGCCACGGTTAGATCCAACACCGCACACAATGCGGCTTGGATCTACCGTTAACCTATTTGCTGCGGATGAGCTCTTAGAAGTCAATCATGACTTTCATGGCCTTTTCATCTGCGGCATGTTTAAACACATCATAGGCCTTGGGCAGCTCGGAAAATCCAAAGCTATGAGTGGCGAGCTTTTCCATCGGTAGTTTGCCGGAGCAGCAAGTTTTGAGGAGCATGCTGGTGGTGTTGGCATTTACGAGGCCGGTGGTGATGGTGAGATTCTTGATCCAGAGCTTCTCCAACGCGAATTGCACGGGCTTGCCATGCACACCCACATTCGCAATGTGCCCACCTTCTTTGACGACGTGTTGGCAAATATTCCAAGTGGCTTCTAGGCCAACAGCTTCAATCGCGCAATCCACTCCGCGACCTTCGGTAATCTCTAGCACGCGGGCGATAGCATCTTCCTGGGCGGAGTTGATGGTGTGAGTTGCCCCAAGTTCGCGAGCCATGGCCAAACGGTTGTCATCCATGTCGATGACAATGATGCTAGAAGGGGAATACAACTGAGCGGTGAGTACACAACCCATGCCAACGGGGCCAGCGCCAATGACGGCGATGGTATCGCCCGGCTGAACATTGCCGTATTGCACACCGATTTCATGTGCGGTTGGCAGGGCGTCAGAAAGTAAAACGGCAACATCTTCGTTGAGGGCTTCTGGCAGGAGGTACAGCGAATTGTCTGCAAAGGGAGTGCGCACAAATTCTGCCTGAGTGCCGTCGATCATGTAGCCCATGATCCACCCGCCGCCATTGCGACAGTGGGCGTATAGTTGCTTTTGGCAGTTCTCACAAATGCCGCACCGGCTCACGCAGGAGATAATGACCTTGTCGCCTTTTTTGAATTTACCTACGGCATCGCCTATTTCTTCAACGACACCGATGCCTTCGTGACCCAAAATGCGACCATTAAAGCTTCCTGTTTTATTTTTTGCCGCTTGCTCAATCTCGGGATTTTTACCTTTCCAAATGCCAAGATCCGTACCGCAAATGGTGGTTTTCGTCATGCGGATTATCGCATCAGTGGGTGCAAGCAATTTTGGCTTTTCGCGCTCTTCCAAACGAATGTCGCCTTCACCGTAATAAACCATCGCTTTCATGGAAAAAACCCAAATAAAGAATGTGAGCATGTTTTATAGGGTCAAATCAAAACGATTGTCAAACTATGTTGCCGCTGACCGAAAACTGACCCAGTAGAGGCTGTTCTGCCGACTCAAAACTGACCCAGGTGTTCAACTGCTTCTGCTCACTTTTTGAGCAGGAGAACACAGGGTGATCAGCATGGAAATGTTGGGGAAAATCCGGCGGATGTACTTCCGCGACAAGCTCTCGCTGCATCAGA
>NZ_JASCOM010000430.1:0-2910 GCF_029959925.1 Pseudomonas sp. PS02303 | reverse complement strand
CGATAGCGGATTGTCAGCCAACGTCGTTGTTGAATGTACTAACGCCATCGCGAGCAGGCTCACTCCTACAGGGGGCTCCAGTGTCTGGCTGAGGTAGATCCATCCGCTGAATGTTGCTCATCACAGGAATAAATTTCAAAAATGCCCAGCGGCTGACTATGGTGAGGGCTGTCTTTGGATCGCCAACAAGAGAGCAAACATGAGCCAGACACCGTTCAACATTCAGCGCGCCGCCGTGATTGGTGCGGGCACCATGGGCCGTGGCATTGTCATGTGCCTGGCCAATGCCGGGGTGCCGGTGCAATGGGTCGATAACAACCCGCAGATGCTGGAACAGGCGCTGATTACCGTGGCGGACACCTACGCGCACAATGTGCGCCAGGGTCGCATCGATCAGGCCGAGGCGGATGCGCGCATCGCTCGGGTGACGGCAGCGGCTGATTATGCGGCGATCCGCGAGGTTGACCTGGTGATCGAAGCGGTTTACGAAAACCTTGAGCTCAAGCAAAAGATCTTTCGCGAACTGGACGGGCTGCTCAAACCCGAAGCCATTCTGGCCAGCAACACTTCAGCGCTGGATATCGACGCCATCGCCGCGGCGACTCGCCGTCCGGCTCAGGTCCTGGGGCTGCACTTCTTCAGCCCGGCGCACATCATGAAATTGCTGGAAATCGTTCGCGGTGCGCAGACTTCGCCCGCTGTACTCGATGCGGCGCTGGAGCTGGGCACGCGCATGGGCAAGGTCAGCGTGGTAGCGGGCAACTGTGAGGGTTTCATCGGCAACCGCATGCTCAATACCTACGTGCTTGAAGCGCGCAAGATGCTGCTTGAGGGCGCTTATCCCTATCAGGTGGATGCGGCGTTGCAAGGCTTCGGTTTTGCCATGGGGCCGTTTCGCATGTACGACGTGGTGGGCGTCGACCTGGGATGGCGGGCTCGGGAACTGGCAGGCACAGGCCAGGATGCGCCTGAGGTTCAGGTGGATAACCGTCTGTGCGAACTGGGGCGATTTGGTCAGAAGAGCGGCAATGGCTATTACCACTATGAGCCGGGCAGTCGACAGGCTGAACACGATCCTGAAGTCGATGCGCTGGTGCTAAGTGTTAGCGAAGGGCTTGGCTTCCAGCGTCGGGAGATAAGCCCTGAGGAGATTCTTGAGCGCTGTCTGCTGGCGCTGGTCAATGAAGGCGCGAAGATCCTTCAGGAAGGTATTGCGGGGTCGGCGCACGACATTGATCTGGTGTACCTCAACGGTTATGGCTTCCCGGCGGACAAGGGCGGGCCAATGGCGTGGGCGGATCAGCAAGGGCTGGCGGATATTCATCAGCGTTTGATGGCGCTGGAGACTCGCCAGGGCGATCACTGGAAGCCGGCACGGTTGATTGGTGAGTTGGAGTTGATGGGTAAAGGGTTTGCTGACAAGTAATTGATGCAGCGCCTGTGCCGGCGCTTTCGCGAGCAGGCTCGCTCCCACAAGGGATCTCGGTGGCCCACCCCTTCAAGTCTAAACATACAAGCGAGCCTGCTCTCGATGAATACAGCGCGGTATTCGCCTTAGACTGGCAATCCAACTCCAGGAATCGACACGATGTCCAACCCGATGCCCCAACGCACCGACTACCCGCACTTCCAGCCCATCACCACCCGCTGGCACGACAACGACGCCTACGGTCACGTCAACAACGTCACTTACTACAGCTTCTTCGACACGGCAGTGAACACCTATCTGATCGAAGCCGGCGGCCTGGATATCCATGACGGCGAGGTGGTGGGTTTTGTGGTGAGTTCGTCTTGCGATTATTTCGCCTCCATCGCCTTTCCGGAGCGGATCGAGATCGGTCTGCGGGTGGGCAAGTTGGGTAACAGCTCGGTGCAGTACGAACTGGCGGTATTCAAGGCCGGGGAAGACGAGGCCTGCGCGGCGGGGCGCTTCGTGCATGTGTTTGTGGATCGGACGTCGAATCAGCCGGTGGCGATCCCTGCCAGATTGCGTGGTGCATTGGAGCGTCTGGTGGTTTGACGGACAAAAAAAAATCGCAGCCCTTGGGCTGCGATTTTTTATCTATCGGTCAGCGAAGCCGTTCAGGCCTCAATGATGACGATAGTGCTTCTTATGTTTGCGATGACCGTAGGCATGACCTCGGCCCGGGTGGCCGTCACGGTAGTAGCGACGATCATCACGGCCGCCGCGATAGGAGCGACGATCATCGTCTTCATCGCTCTTGTTGCCCATGTAGTTACCCAGCGCGCCACCGGCGCCGCCGCCTGCTGCGGAGCCGATCAGGCTGCCGGTGGTGCCGCCCATGCTGCGGCCGACCACGTTACCGCCTGCTGCGCCCAACGCACCACCAATGGCGGCTTCGCCACGGCTGCGTTTGTCTGCGCCGACTGCGCTACCACCCGCGCCGCCCAAGGCCGCGCCAATGGTGGAACCAGTATTACCGCCAAGCGACTGACCGACGACCGAGCCAAGAACCCCGCCCAATGCGCCGCCCACACCTGCTTCGGTGGTGCCTCCGGCAGAAGCGAAGCCACTGACCAGGCCAAGGGACAACAAGAGAATCGAGGAGAACTTCATAGAGGAACCTCAAGGGGATGACGGCGCGATCCTGAGGCTGTGTCGGGGTTGTGACAATCGAAATCCGACGAGTAACACGACTTGAGCACATTTCTATAAGTTGCTGTTTTTTGGGCGGAACTTAACGGTTTTTCGCCGGTCTTTAGTTACTTCGGATAGGCCGTTTTTGTGAAAAAGCGGCCTTTTTTGTGGGCGATTGGAAAGTACCGAGAGGGGCCCGATCATGTGTTGTCATGTCGGGACGCCTTCGCGGGCAAGCCTCGCTCCTACAGGATTCGTGTCATGTACAAAAAAATGCGTAAGACACCGATCCTGTAGGAGCGAGGCTTGCC
>NZ_JASCOM010000042.1:0-37033 GCF_029959925.1 Pseudomonas sp. PS02303 | reverse complement strand
CTGCTCGCGATTGCGGTCTTTCATTCAGCATTGATATCGACTGAACCACCGCAATCGCGAGCAGGCTCACTCCCACAGGGATCTGTGTGTATCCATGCACCTGCTGCGTTGAAATTATTGAGTCCGAACCAAGGAACCCGTATGAGCCTGTCACTCCTGAGCCGCTACGCCTTCTTTGCTGCCTGTGTGATTTTCACCCTCGCCAGCCTGCCTTTCCTGGAACACGACTGGCTCTGGCCAATCACCGCCGTGACGGGCGTCCTGAGTTTGGTGGGCCTGTTCGACCTGCTGCAAAGCCCTCACGCGGTGCGGCGCAACTACCCGATCCTGGGCAACATTCGTTATCTGGTGGAGGGTATTCGCCCGGAGATCCGGCAATACCTGCTCGAATCCGACAGCGACGCCCTGCCCTTCTCCCGAGCCCAGCGCTCGCTGGTCTATTCCCGGGCCAAGAATGAAAGCGCCGACAAACCCTTCGGCACGCTGATCGATGTGTACCAATCGGGTTTCGAATTCATCGGCCACTCGATGCGACCCGCGCCGTTGAGCGACCCGAGCAATTTCCGCGTCATCGTCGGCGGCCCACAGTGCACTCAGCCGTACTCGGCCTCGGTGTTCAACATCTCGGCCATGAGCTTCGGCTCGCTCAGCGCCAACGCCATTCGTGCGTTGAACCAGGGTGCCAAACTCGGCAACTTCGCCCATGACACCGGCGAAGGCAGCATCAGTGCGTATCACCGGGAAAACGGCGGCGACCTGACCTGGGAACTGGGCAGCGGCTACTTCGGCTGTCGCACTGCCGATGGCCGCTTCGACCCGGAACGCTTCGCCGCCCAGGCGCAAACGCCGCAAGTGCGGATGATCGAAATCAAGATGTCGCAAGGGGCCAAACCCGGGCATGGCGGCATCCTGCCCAAGCACAAAGTCACCAAGGAAATCGCCGAAACCCGCGGCATCCTGATGGGCGAAGATTGCATCTCGCCGTCGCGGCACAGTGCGTTTTCCACGCCGATCGAACTGATGCAGTTCATCCAGCAGTTGCGTGAATTGTCCGGCGGCAAACCGGTGGGCTTCAAGTTCTGCCTCGGTCACCCGTGGGAATTCATGGGCATTGCCAAGGCCATGCTGGAAACCGGCATTCTCCCGGACTTCATCGTGGTCGACGGCAAGGAAGGCGGCACCGGCGCCGCGCCCGTGGAGTTCACCGACCACATCGGCGTGCCGATGCGCGAAGGCCTGCTGTTCGTGCACAACACGCTGGTGGGCCTGAACCTGCGGGACAAAATCAAACTCGGTGCCAGCGGCAAGATCGTCAGTGCCTTCGACATCGCCAGCGTCCTGGCCATCGGCGCCGACTGGGCCAACTCGGCGCGTGGCTTCATGTTCGCCATCGGCTGCATCCAGTCGCAAAGCTGCCACACCAACAAATGCCCGACCGGCGTCGCCACCCAGGACACCCTGCGCCAGCGTGCGCTGGTGGTCCCGGACAAGGCCCAGCGGGTCTACAACTTCCACCGCAACACACTCAAGGCCCTGGCGGAAATGCTCGCGGCGGCCGGCCTCGATCATCCTTCACAGCTGTCGGCCAAACACCTGGTGCGGCGCATGTCGGCCACCGAGATCAAGTTGTTCTCGCAGTTGCATGTTTTCTTGAAGCCGGGGGAATTGCTCACCGGTGAGGTGAATGGCGAGTTTTACTCGCGGATGTGGCAGATGGCGCGGGCGGACAGTTTTGAGCCTAATGAGGTGGTTGCTGCGTAAAGATCGCTCTGCATGCCAGCCTTACGGACAGGCTGGCATCAGCGACACGTTCACGCTTCGCGCTCGCCATACAGGACAAATCTCGAGAAGAAAAACCCGCAAACCAGACTCAACAGCGAGAACGACCCTACGGTCATCAGCCCGTGGATTTTCCAGACATCAGCGTAATGTCCGACAACGAAACTCATGCCCCCCATGAAAAACACATACAGCAGATAACGAAGTACCGCCCCCCCGGCCTCAAACGTGTAGAGCGCATGCACATAGAATGAGAACGTCGCGGCCACACAAAACGCCGAAAAATTACTGACGGCCTGACTAAGCTCGGCCGCAGTGGACAGTACATAAAATAGCTGCCAATGGATAAGCGTATTGGCCACTCCAATGACTGTGTAGGTAGAAAATTCTTTCCATAAAGCTTTCATGTCCGATCCTTGACCCATTCCCGTTTCAGGCGCCGTTCAAACCTAAAGTCGAGGACAGGTGCCCGTCTACTGTAAGAACTAACAGGTAGCGCGGCATTCCAGACCAATGGTCACGGGGTTCACCACTGGAGAAAGCGGACCCGGGCGGGTTCTTTCATGACAATAAAGCCGTAGTCCCCCAACAGATAAATCCGATAAAACAGACTGTCCACCAGCGGTGGATACCCCTGATAACCCACCAGCGTCGCGTTACGCCGTTCCTTTTCCCTGACCACATTAGTGATGCCTGTTTTCGGCAGATTTTCCGCGAGCATGTAGAAGTCGATGTTCAACAAGTAATGCAAAACCGGCATCTGCTTGAACGACCCGGCGGCCCCCACCAGCCAGTGATCGGAGTACGTCACCGACATATAAATGCGCTTGGCTTCGCGCAACGCCGGGCGCGAAGCAATGTCGGCACTCAAGGCGTACAGCGCATTCGTCGCGAAGGTTTTTTGTAACGTCAGCACCCGTCCATACGCGAAGGAAAGTGAAAGCATCGCCAACAATGGGACCAGCAACAGCAGCGGCAGCTTTCCGTGCACCGACGCCAGCGCCAGATGGCTCAGGTAGAACAGCAATACGAGCACGACAGCAAAGCCCATCAAGGTTCGGGCGCCTTCATTGAAGTCGCGGAAAAACAATGAGACGCCCGGCACCAGCACCATCAGGACGGGCAAGATCAACAGGCACAGCAGGCCGATCATGGTTTTGTTCAGCCCAGTACCGGCACGCTCCAGCACGCGCTGTCCCACGCGCACGGCACCGAACAGGGCGCACAGCGACAGCGCGGCGAATACCCAGGCAAAGCCGCCATGGAACAGCAGCACGATTTTTTCCAGCACCCAGCCCGCGCTGGTTTCTATTTGCTGCAACGGCGCCGCTGCCCCGTTCAACAATGAGGTGCGCTTCTGAGTCATGAAGGAATAGGCGGTGGCGTAATAGATCAACCCTGCCAGACCCACCTGTACAACTTTGCAGCCGATCAATCGCCACCACGCAGGCCATGCCAATGGGTCGTCCGTGCGCCGCAGCAACTCCATACAACACAGACCGAGAAACACATTAAAGCTGACCTGATAAAGCCCGATGGCCAAGGCGATCAGCGCGGCCGGTATCAGCAGGTGCTGAACGCGAGAAGGGCTTTGGAAGGTGATCGCGTAGATCACCGCCACCAGGCTGAGCGCCATGCTCGGTCCGTCGTATTGGTACGACAGGTTTTGCAGGAAGAACGGGTTGTACCAAAGCGGCAGCACCACCAGGCAATGGGCGAACGTCGGTTCGGGGAAATAGTGAAACGTCAGCCGGGTCAGGGCCCAGCTCATCGCCAGCGTGGCGATCAACAGCGGCAGCGGGAAGATGTTCGGCGCGGCGCCGCTGAAGGTCAGCAGGTTGTAGAACCACTGCGCGAACAGCCGGCCGTCCTCCGCCCAGCCGGTACCCGCGGCCAGGGCACGCCAGTTGTCATCGATGTAGGGATAATCCGCGAGGATCAGCGGCAGGATGTACACCAGCGTCGCGAAAAGAAACAACAACCAGACTTGGCGGCCGGTGAGTTCTTTGTCGAGCCATTCGCAGATCTGCATGCCGGCGCCTCAAGGGAATTCCGCCTTCAATCAATAAAGCTTTGAACCTCGACGGTCGTCAGAGATCGCCGACCTGCGTGTCTTTTAGACAGGCGGTTGTCGCCTCGGCAGTGCACAGAGACACTCCGTAATATCCGCACTTTGCAATTGCCGCCGAATCCCTGCACCCTGCGCGCCGCCAATGTGCAGCGCGCAACCTTTTGTGTCGCCGGCGCTCCTACTTCAAACCCCGTTCCAGAGCCCGCAGCCATGACGACTGAACGCGATCACCGGATCGACTTTTTCCGAGGCCTGGCGCTGATCTTCATTTTCTGGGATCACGTGCCCCACAACCCGCTGGGTCAAATCACTCTGCGTAACGTCGGCTTCAGCGATGCCGCCGAAGTCTTCGTGTTTCTCGCCGGTTACGCGGCGGTCCTGGCCTACGGCAAGATCCTGGCCCGCGACGGTTACCTGATTGCCTGCGTGAAAATCCTGCGCCGCGCCTGGGTGCTGTATGTGGTGCATATTTTCCTGCTGGCGATGCTGATGGGCATCGTGTTCTTCGCCAACAGCCATGTGGAGACCCGAGATCTGGTGGAGGAGATGGGCATGCACCACTTCATCAGCAATCCGCAGCAAGCCTTGATCGATGAGTTGCTGTTGCGCTTCAAACCGAACCTGATGGACCCATTGCCGCTCTACATCGTGCTGCTGGCCGGTTTGCCGCTGGTGCTGCCGATATTTGTGCGCAAACCATGGGTGGTGGTGGCGATGTCGTTTGCGGTGTACCTGACGGTGCCGTTGTTCGGCTGGAATCTGGCGGCCATCAAGGACGGCGTGTGGTACTTCAACCCCGTCGCCTGGCAACTGTTGTTCGTACTCGGCGGTGCCGCTGCGATTCACACGCAGCGCCCACGCTTGCCCGACAGGCGCCCGTTGCTGCGCCAGCCATTGTTTGTGAGTGCGGCGTTATACGCAGGCGTCGCCGGTGTACTGACCGTATTGTGGCGGTGGCCGCAACTGCATGATGCGATGGTTCCGACCAGCCTGAGCAATCTGTTGTACCCGATCAGCAAGACCGACCTGTCGCCGGTGCGACTGCTGCACTTCCTGGCGCTGGCGTATGTCACGGCGAAACTGTTGCCGGACACTGGCTGGACGCAGAACTGGCTGGCCCGGCAATGCAGTCGCATGGGCCGTTATTCGCTGGAAGTGTTCTGCCTCGGGGTGTTGCTCGCGCCGCTGGCAGACATGATCAATGCCCTGACCGACGATGCGTTTGCCATGCAAATCTTCACCGCGCTGGTGGGTGCAGGATTGATGGGGTTGTTGGGGGTTTGGCTGGATTTCAACAAGCGCCTGACCGCACCGATTCAACCGGTCGCCGTCCGTTAAGAAACACCGCACCTTTGTGGCGAGCCAGCTCGCTCGCCACCGGAGATTTCGTCAGCCAATAAAAGGCCCCGGCCAATGGACCGGGGCTTTTGCGTTTCAGGCGTTACGACTTACGCAGCCGAACGCACCGCACCTTGCGACACATTGGTCGGTTGCAGCTTGAACACGTAGAACAACACCGTCAGCAGCACCAGGAACGCCGGGCCGACGTACAGCGCCACGCGGGTTTCCGGGAAGTAAGCCATCAGGCCGACCACCAACATCAGGAACGCCAGCGCCAGGTACGAGCTGACCGGGTACAGCCACATCTTGTATTTCAGACCGGCACGTTCGCTGGCACTCAGGCCTTTGCGGAATTTGAGCTGGGCCAGCAGGATCATCACCCAGGTCCAGATCGCGCCGAAAGTGGCAATCGCCGTCACCCAGACGAAGACTTTTTCCGGGACCATGTAGTTGAGCAGCACGCCCAGCAACAGCACGAAGATCGACAACAGCAACGCGCGACGGGGCACGCCGTTGCTCGATGTGGTGGCAAAACCGGCCGGGGCCTGGCCATTCTGCGCCAGGCTGTAAAGCATGCGCCCGGTGCTGAAGATGCCACCATTGCAGGACGACAGCGCCGCGGTGATTACCACGAAGTTGATGATGCCGGCCGCGGTCTTGATCCCCAGGCGCTCGAACGTCATCACGAACGGACTGCCCTGGGTGCCGATTTCGTTCCACGGGTAGATCGACAGGATCACGAACAACGCACCGACGTAGAACAGCAGAATCCGCCAGAACACCGAGCCGATCGCGTTGGGAATGGTCTTCTGCGGGTTCTTCGCTTCACCGGCGGTCAGGCCGATCATCTCGACACCGAGGTAGGCGAACATCACCATCTGCAGCGACATCAATACGCCTTGCACGCCGTTGGGCATGAAGCCGCCGTGGGCCCAGAGATTGGAAATCCCCAGCGCCACGCCGTCATTGCCGAAACCGAACGCGATCACGCCGATACCGCCGATCACCATCGCAATGATGGTGACGATCTTGATCAGGGCGAACCAGAACTCGAATTCACCGAAGGCTTTCACCGCGATCAGGTTGATCGAACCCATGCTGATCAACGCGGCGAGTGCCCAGATCCAGCGCGGCACATCGGGGAACCAGACGCCCATGTACACCGCCACGGCGGTGATTTCCGCGACACAGGTCACCAGCCACAGGAACCAGTAATTCCAGCCTGTCAGGAAGCCCGCCAAGGGGCCGAGGTAGTCTTGAGCGTAACGGCTGAAGGAGCCGGCGACCGGGTTGTGCACGGCCATCTCACCGAGGGCGCGCATGATCACCAGGATCGCCAGACCGCCGATGATGTAGGACAGCATGATGGCGGGGCCGGCCATTTCGATGGCCTTGGCCGAACCGAGGAACAGACCGACGCCGATACACGCTCCGAGCGCCATCAAGCGGATATGCCGTTCGCCGAGTTCGCGTTTAAGCGGGCCGCCCTGAGCGGTCTCGCCATGGGGCAGATGATTGCCGACTGGCATAGGGGTACAACCTCGTCTTGTTATTGGATATGACCACCGAGTAACAAAGCGCTGACCGGTAAGCCATTGCTTCTGAGAAACCGGGCCTGCTTCGTGAGCAAACCCGTCTTGCAGGACAACACCGGCAAGATCAGCGGGGCGTGCAGTATAAAAAGCTTCGAACAGGGTTTTTCACTCTATAAACCACAACATTCAGCCAGAACTCTCGGGAAAAGCCCGGTTAGCGGAGGGGCATTACCTGACTTTTGTAGGATCTTTCACCAACTGAAACGCCGCCGAGTATTGCACAGCATTGGTGCATCGTCATGCCCCTGGCCGGGCCTTATTTGCTATTCGACGTGTCTAGGAAGGGCATTTCAGGCAGGCACTACCTGTGGCGAGGGAGCTTGCTCCCGCTCGGCTGCGCAGCAGTCGCAAAACCTTTGATCGCGGTTCTACTAAAAGACCGAGATGGCAAATTCGGGTCTGCTCCGCAGCCCAGCGGGAGCAAGCTCCCTCGCCACAGGGAATGGGGAATATTTGAGATCTGTGCGTCCACAATTTCTTCACCATCGCCAACCACCGACTAAGCTTCAGACAAGTCAGATCAATCTGCGTGAATGGATCAGTCGACTATGGGCGCGTTATGGCAAACCGATACGAGTAAAACTGTGGTCCCGACTGAACGTGTGGATGAAGCGCCTATTCCTGAAAAACCCCCTGGCAGTCGCACAAAGCATGGCTGGGGGGCGTTTTGGTTGTTGCTGATTATTATCCTGATTGTCCTGGGGCTTGCCGCTGCCAAGGAAATGCGTACCTCGAAGTTTCAATCCCGCGAGGTCAGCAAATTCGCCGCCTCCCTGAGTTACGAAATGAAACCCGGCCCCAGCGACGCGATTCGCTATCCAGGCGCAGGCCCTTTCGACTTGCGTCTGGGCTACAGCTCGCTGGGTGAGTTTCTGCCGCGATTGCTCAAGCGTGACTACGTCATTGCGTCGCAAACCCGCTTCTCTGAAAAGCTGATGAACTACACCGACAAGGGCTTTTTCGTGCCTTACGCGGAGAAAATACAGGCTGGACTGTCGATCACCGATTGCCGTGCGGCACCGCTGTACCAGTACAAATACCCCCAACAGCTGTATTCAAGCTTTGAGTCGATTCCGCCCGTGGTGGTCAGCAGCCTGCTGTTTATTGAAAACCGCTTTTTGCTCGATCCTCGTCAGCCCCTGGCCAACCCCGCCGTGGACTGGCCACGGTTCGGCATGGCGATCTGGTCCCAGGTTGCCAAGCTGCTGCATATACCAGGGCAGTCGGCGGGCGGCAGTACGCTGGCGACGCAACTGGAGAAATACCGGCACTCGCCCGATGGCCTGACGGTGTCAGGCGCGGAAAAGATCCGACAGATGATTTCCGCCACCGTGCGTGCTTATCAAGCGGGTCCGGAAACCTTGCAGGTCCGGCAAAATGTGGTGCGCGATTACCTCAATAGCGTGCCGCTGTCGGCGGTACCGGGACACGGTGAAGTGCATGGCATGGCCGAAGGGTTGCGCGTCTGGTACGGCGCCGACTTCAACAAGGCCAACGAACGGCTGGCCAGCACCGACACGGACCCCAAGAGCATGGCCGAAAAAGGCCTGGCGCTGCGTGAAATGCTCTCGCTGATGATCGCCCAGCGCCGCCCTTCTCACTACCTGACCAAGGGTCATGATGAACTGGCCGACCTCACCGACAGCCACATCCGCCTGCTGGCGGCGAATGGCGTGATCGACGCACCCTTCGCCGCCGCCGCCCTGGCCAGCCAGGTGACCTACCGCGACTGGCAGACCCAGCCGACCATCCAGCCGATTGAAACCAACAAAGGCATCAGCGTGGCGCGCAGCCGTCTGGGCGGGTTGCTCAATCGTCCGCTGTACGATCTCGACCGCCTCGACCTTTCCGCCACCAGCACCCTGCAAGGTGAATTGCAAAGCCAGGCTACCGAGTATCTCAAGCGCCTGGCCGACCCGGCGTTCGCCACACAAATCGGACTGATGGGCGAACGCTTGCTCACCCCCACCAGCACCACTCAGGTGCGCTACAGCTTCACATTGTTTGAGCTGACACCGGACGGCGCGCGTGTGCGGGTACAGACCGACAGCACCGACCAGCCGTTCGACATCAATGAAGGCAGCAAGCTGGAACTGGGCTCTACCGCGAAAATGCGCGTGCTCACCACCTACCTGCAAATCATGGCCGAGCTGCACGATAAATATGCCGAAATGACCGTCCCGGAACTGAAGAAAGTCGACATCCCCGATCAGGATCGCCTGAGTCGCTGGGCCATCGACTACCTGATTGAGAACAAGGACCGCAACCTGCCGGCCATGCTCGGTGCCGCGCTGGATCGTAAATATTCGGCCAGCCCCGGCGAAGCGTTTTTCACCGGCGGCGGGCTGCACACCTTCGTCAACTTCCGCAAGGAAGACAACGGTCGCATTCCGACCCTGCGTGATGCGTTGCGTGAGTCGATCAACCTGCCGTTCATTCGCCTGATGCGTGACCTGGTGCGCTACACCACGTACTCCGGCCCCAACAACAGCGCCGAATTGCTCAAGGACGATCGCGACCCGCGGCGTCAGGAATACCTGGCCAGTTTCGCCGACCGCGAAGGGACTTCGTTCCTGCTCAAGTTCTGGAAGAAATACAAAAACAAGGACACCCAGGCGCGGCTCGACACCTTCCTGGACAGCATGCGTCCGACGCCGATTCGCCTGGCGGCGGTGCACCGCTATTTGCTGCCCCAGGCCAGCCAGGAAAGCTTCAATGCCTTCGTGCGCGCGCACCTCAAAGGCGCCAAGCTCACCGAAAAACTCACCGACGAACGCCTGCAACGGCTCTACGAAAATTACAGCCCCGGCGCCTACGACTTGCCGGATCAGGGTTTCATCGCCAAGGTTCACCCGCTGGACCTGTGGCTCATGGGCTACCTTCTGAACAACCCGGATGCCAAGTGGAGCCAGATCGTCAAAGCCAGCCAGTTCGAGCGTCAGGAAGTCTACAGCTGGCTGTTCAAGAGTCGTCACAAGGGCGCCCGCGACAGCCGTATTCGCACCATGCTGGAAATCGAAGCGTTCCTGGACATTCATCAGCGCTGGCAGAAAGTCGGTTACCCGTTCGATCACCTGGTACCGTCGCTGGCCACCGCCATCGGCAGTTCCGGCGATCGCCCGGCCGCCTTGGGCGAGTTGATCGGCACCATCCTCAACGATGGTGTGCGCATGCCGACATTGCGCATCGACACCCTGCACTTCGCGGCGAACACCCCGTATGAAACCAAACTGATCAATGACCCAGACGCCGGCAAACGAGTGATGCCGTCCGAAGTGGCCACGGCCATGCGCGAGGCGTTGTCGCAGGTTGTGGATGCCGGTACGGCCAAACGGGTGTCCGGCAGTTTCATCACCCCCGATGGCAAACCCCTAGCGATGGGCGGCAAGACCGGGACCGGGGATAACCGCATCGAAGCCATTGGTTCCGGCGGGCGGATCCTGAGTTCGAAGTCGATCAACCGCACCGCCACTTTCGTGTTCTATATCGGTGACAGCCACTTCGGTACGTTGACCGCCTTCGTGCCCGGGCGCACCGCCGAGGCCTTCAAGTTCACCTCGGCGCTGCCCGTGCAAGTGCTCAAAGGCATGGCACCGATTCTCACGCCCTATCTGCAACCGGGTGCGCATACACAATGCCTGCCGGTGGAGGTCGCACGGCGCTGAAAAAAGGCGGTAATTACCTATTTTCGGCATTGGTAATTCCAATGTTTATGGGCGGCTGACACTGATTAAGCAGCGGTAATTCAGGCTTTTACTTTGAGCCTCGGGCGTTAGGCTGGTCATTCCACTTAACGCTCAAGGTTTATTAAAAGCATGACTGACTTACACGGACGTATATCAGCGCGACCGACACGGGGGGCGGATGACAATAAAGGTCGCCACTACGATTTCATCAAAAGCCGTATCCACCCCACGTTCAAGGACGCGTCACTGCGACGGATCCGGGAACTGAGCCTCACGCAAACGGCTTCAGGGTATTGGGTACAGAACACCAAGGGTTTCGATCACTCCCCGCTACAACACGCCAACCTCAACCTCTGGTCCGCTCAAAACACTGTCGACCGGGTCATGGACAAGGTCCAAGGCGTTTACGAATTCGCCGAACCGTTGCTGACCAGGGCGTTGCTGGAACAGTTCGGTGTCGACGTCGATGTAAAGACCACTTACCTGCACCTTTATCTACCCAAACAGCTCCCCTGGTATGCCAGCAACCTCAACGGCGTGGTGACCCGCACCGTTTCGCTGCTGGACGCGGCCCTGCATAACTTCGCGAGCCACGAAACCTGCGAGGCGGACTCGAACTTCATCAGCCAGCCCGATGCCCGCGGGCATTTCGACACCCTGGCGATCAAACGCAAAATGTCCATCGCCCAGTTCCAGACCCTGTGTCGCACGCTGGACATTGGCGCGCGCTACACGAAATACCTCGAAGAACAATTGCGGCCCAGGGATGGCCTCGCCCAAGTGGTTTTGAAACACAAGATCATCGAGAACGAGAAAGCCGCGTTTAAAGCCGCCGCCAGGCTGGCCGTCCTGAAGGGCGACATCGACGCCGATGCCGGTGACCTGATCCTGATGATGCTCGATGGCCAGCGCAACCTCACCCGCAAAGGCCGAATCATGCAGTTCGCCAAACTGTCCATGCTCGACAGCCTGCTGACCGGCATCGTCTTGATTACGCCGGATCTGAACCGGGTCCATAAGGTAGTGCCGATCTTCGCGTATGTCCCACAAGACCCCGAGCACCCGCTGAAAGAGTACCCCTCGACCCTCGCGCTGATGAAAGAGCTGACGCGTCAGCTGCGCGACAACGCTGTCATCTCCTCCACCGGCATGACCTACCAGCAATTCTTCAGCCGGTTCGTCGATCAATCCGATCGGGGGCATTTTTTCGGCGGGCTGCAACAACGCCTGTTCCAAGTGAAATGGCATCGCAAAGAGCCGCTGGACCAGAGGCCGAGCTGGCGCGAAGAGGCTATCACTGCCCCTCGTCTGCAGTTCAACACCGCACCGATCAGCGGCGAACTCTGGCAGTACCTGTTCGAGCAAAAGCTCAACAAGGTCCTCAATGACGCCCGTCACATCGCCGTGTCCACCGCCGATGCCGATACCCATGCACGATGGGCCTGGTGGGAGAACTTCAAGAAAATCGTCTCGGACATCTTCAACATCGCCCTGATGGTCGTCACGCCGTTCGTGCCCGGACTGGGTCAGCTGATGATGGGCTACATGGCTTATCAGATGGCCAGCGACGCCATCGAAGGCCTCGTCGACATGACCCTGGGACTGTGGACTGAAGCCACCGAACACATTGTCGGCCTGGTCACCGATGTTCTTCAGCTGGAAGCGTTCGCCGCCGGTGCGCAGATCGGTGCGCTGGCACGCCTGAAACTGTCGCCGCTGATCGAAGGCATGAAACCGGTCACCCTGCCCAATGGCGAACCCCGGCTGTGGCACCCCGACCTCAAACCTTATGAATGGCCGGATGTGCAGTTATCGCCGGACTCCAGACCTGACGCGCTGGGGCTGCACGCTCACGAGGGCGAGGCTGTTCTGCCGCTGGATGACAAGCACTACGCCGTGCAAAAGGATCCGCAAACCGGCAACTACCGGGTCAAACACCCGCATCGCGACAATGCTTACCTGCCCGAGTTGAAACACAACGGCCTCGGCGCCTGGACCCATGAAGCCGAGAACCCGCGAGCCTGGAATCGTCCGACGTTGATGCGCCGTCTCGGCCACACCGTGGAGGGCTTCAGCGACACGGAACTCGAAGCCGTTCGCATCGCCAGCGGTACCGACGACGGTGCGCTGCGCCGGATGTACGTCGACAACACGGCCCCGCCACCGTTACTCGATGACAGCCTCACCCGCTTGAACATCCAGCGCCAGACCCGCCAGGCCATCGAGCGAATTCGTTCAGGCCAGCCTCTGGATCCCTCCTCCTACTGGTTTGAACCGCTGGCGACTTACCTGGACGGCTGGCCCGCGGACAAAGCCCTGAAGGTCTACGAAAACGCCGACATGAGCGGCCGGTTCCGCCAGTACGGCAATGCCGATGCGACGGCCGAACAGACCCTGCCCACCAGTTTGTCCAACCTCATGAGCGAGCAATTTGCGCCAGACCTTGTCGAGTTTCTCAACGAAGAAGAACTGCACGCCGTGCTCGGTCGGTCCACCGCCCAACGCGAACGGGTGCAAGCCTTGCGCAATCGACTGGCGGACGAAGCCGAACGGCTGACCCCAGACATCATCAATCAGCTTTACCAAGGGGCCCAGGCGTTCGACGATCCGCCGCTGCGACTCATGCGCCACACCTTTCCCGAGTTGCCGTCCCGTGCCGCCGCGACGCTGCTGAACACCACCGACGCTGCCGACCTCAAGCGCATGACCCAAACGCAACGACTGCCCTTGAGCCTCAAGAGCCGCGCCCGTGAGGCGGCCTTCGAAGCCCGGACCAACCACGCCTATGAAGGCTTCCAGGACGGCGCGCAGTGGGTGGCGCAAACCGAAAGCCTGGTGCTGAACGCCTTGAGGATTCATACCGACACGTTCGCGCAATTGCGCATCGAGGTTCGTGAAGGCAACGATGCCGGTCCCTTGCGTAGCCGTGTAGGGGCCGAAGACGCGTCGATGGTCCGGGTGCTGGTCAAGGACGATGGCAACCGGTTCGAAGTCTGGGACGGTGACAACCGAAAACTGCACGACGCCACTGACTTTTACGAAGCCGTTCTCAACGCCCTGCCGAAAAACAAACTGGCGCAGTTGGGTTATCGGCCAGGCCAGGGGGGGTTCTTCAAGCAATGGGTGATGGCCAAGACCGAGACACCGGCGCAGCGCCGCACGGCGCTCGCCGCCCCGCCGATCCGTCCGCTGGCTGACCATGAAGACATGATCCTGTTGCGCGGTCCCGGCTTCTCCACAGTAGCCCCCACGCTCACCCAACGGGTGCAGGACATTTACCCTCACTTCAACGACCGCGAGGTCAATACCTTCGTTCGATCCCTCGGTTCGCAGGAGCAAGGGCACCAGACACTGACCCGACTGGACCGCGAACTGGACGACCTGCGAGTGCTGTTGAATCGCTGGCGCTACCAGCAGCCGGATAGCTGGGGTCCGGATCAGCGCGGGTTCGTCAACAGTGGCGGGTTGCACATTGCCGAACGCTTTATCGACTGTTTCAAACGCAAGCCCACGGTTTTTGGTGAACGCAGCATCACGGCCGACGGCGGGTATGCGCTGGACCTGTCCACAGAATTCCAGGTGCTCGACCTCGAACGCTGGTGGAAGGAACTGCCGGATATCAAACACTACCTCGATCAGATCAGCACCTTGAATCTGGACCGCACGACCTTTTCCGAAACTACCTCCGGCCTCTTGGGCGCCTTCCCTCATCTGCGACAACTGAGCGCCCGTAGCTGCGGCCTGACGCGACTTCCCGACACCATCGGCAAGATGCACCACCTGCGCACGTTGCGACTGATGAACAACGACATCACGTTGACCCCCTCCGCTGTCGAGCAACTGCGAAATCTGACCCGCCTGGAAACCCTCAGGCTCGATGACAACGCGAAGCTGGGCCTGCTCCCGGACGTCGGACGCATGCCCAGGCTGAGAATCCTGAGCTTGAGCAACACGGGCGCCACCACCTGGCCCGACGGCCTGTTCGGGCCCTCCAACAAACGTCGACCGCGCGGCTTCTTTCTGGATATGCAGGAGAACCCGATCAGGGTCATTCCGAAAGTCGTGCCCGGCTCGGAAGATGCCTTCCTCCTGGCCCGGACCCGCTTGTACGAAGAGCAGCTCTCGGACGCCAACCTGATCACCTTCAAGGCGTATCGACGGTCAGTCGGCCTCGCGCCCGAGCAGGTCTACATCGACGCGGCGCGTGACGCGATAGAACTGTGGCCGATGCAAGACGATTCGGTCTGGTGGAGTGCCGAGGTCTCAGGGCTGGGGACCTTCCGCGAGGAAGCCTGGCACGAATTGATGACCGAGCCCGGCGCCAAGGATTTCTTTGCATTGATCCAGAAGCAGACCCGTTCGGCCGATTACAAGGCCGGTGGTGAATTGCGCCAACAACTCAGCAGCCGGGTATGGCGCATGATTGAAGCCATCGACCTGGACACCGAGCTGCGCAAGGATCTGTTCGAAATGGCCAGGGCGCCTACCACCTGTGCCGATGCCGGGGCCCAGGTGTTCAACCACATGGGTATCAAGGTGCTCGCCTCCGAAGCCTATGCCTTGTCGACGTCCAACGCCGTGCTTGAAAGCAAACTGGTGAACCTGGCCAGAGGTGCCGCTCGCCTCGCGCGCGTGGATGACATTGCCCGTGCCGATTTCGGCAGCCGCCCGGGCAATCCGGATGAGGTCGAGGTGTACCTTGCCTACGAAACCGGCCTGGCTCAACGCCTCGGTTTACCGTGGCAATCGGAGACGATGCTGTTTCGCACCATCGCCGGTGTGAACACCAAAACCATCGACACCGCCTTCGAGACGGTGATGTCGATGGAGGCCGGCGATGGGTTGGTCAACGACATGATCGAACAGCCGTTCTGGCAGAAATACCTGCAGGACACCTATCCGAACGAGTTCCGGCGCAATACCCGGTTTTACGAAACCAAGAGCGACTTGCTCGATGAGTTACGCGAAGTCCAACACACCTGGGCCAGTTCCAAGGGCCAGCAAATTGCACAACGACGCGCCCTCAAACAGCGTCTGCAAGACCTCGCCCGGCGCCTGAATATCGATGACAGTGTGGTGTTGACGGACCAGGACATGACCGATGAGGTTTACGGCCAATTGCTGCACGACATGGGTTACGAAGAAAAAGAGCTGAGCAGAAAACTCACCCGCGCAGCGCTGCAAAAAGACGCACAGCCGTAATCGGCAACCCCTGATGCATCGGGTGATGTATCAGGGGTCACGCTTAACCCACTTCCGAATCCCAAACCACCGTGACAGTGCCCGAGTACGTTCTGGCGACACCGGGCTTGATCATTTCCTCGACCTCATCCTGCGCAATCTCGAAGTGCAACGTGCCCGGTTTGCGATCGACATAAAAGCGCGGCTGGAACAGCTCGGTACCACTGCCGTCGCGCCGTAACAGCCGACGGCTGACCGGTTGATCGGTGGCATCCACCAAGCCATTGGGCAGGGTCACGCTGACGTCGAGCGGCACGACATGGCCTGAAGCCGGGTCGCGCACCGAGCAGCGGTTGCCATCGGTGCTGTACTGGCAGTCCAGGCTCATCTTGAAGCGACTCGATGAAGACACATTGAACGTCTGATCACGAAACAGCCGTGTGGGCTTGCGCCCTTGGGTCAGCCAGGCTTGCCAGCCGCCCTGCGGAACCAGTTCAACGCGATTGCCACCGGGTGGAATCTCGACCTTGAGGGTGTGCCGAACATCCAGAGAGAAGTTGAGGGTCAGTTGGTTGTCACTGGGGATCATGACATCGCCCATGTCGAAGTCCTGACGCGGACCGACGGTGTACGGCATGGTGCCGGTGTATTTGCCCGTCTTCATGGTCAGGGGGTTAGGCGTGCGCAGCTCATAAGCGAACACGAAGTACAGGTAGCGAAAGGAAAGCGGAATATCGAACCTCGCCGTCTTGCTGCACACGCCCACTCCTCTGGCGACTCGCCAGAAACTGTTGTAGCCCGAGGGCCCTGCCGAGTGCCAACCCACACTTGAACAGGGTATAGGCGCATAGGCCCAACCGCCACCTACCCACAAGTCATCCCACCAACCTCCTCCGGTCAGTTCAGTGACAGGGCGGGGAATTGCGGCTTCGTGCCCGATCCCGCCGATACGAATGGAAAGCACCTCGGTATCACCCGACTCGTGGGTGACCACCACCTCTCTCCAGTCCGAGGGAACGCGGGCCATTCCTCCTTGCCGCGGGTCCGCATGGTTGGCCAGGATTGGCGCATTCGCCGTGAAGGAAATAGGCGCAATAAGGCTGAACAGCTTATAGGGCGCACAGGCCTGTGGAATCTGCCGGCAAAAACCTTCGGACGGGGTCATGTTGACGAACACGTTATTATTCGGATTCGAGGAATCCGGCTCGAATACCGCTTCGATGTCCATCACTGCGGCCTGTATGGGCAGGGCAAACACCGCACACAGCAGGCTGGCCGATGCAGCCCCCTTCAACGTCCGGGCTGATCGCTTATTCAATAAATTCATCATTTGGGCAACACCGCGTTGAAGACCATGTTGACGCTTCCAAAATAGTTGCCGGGTTTGTAAACCCCATCGGCGGGTGGCACAGGCAGCACTTCCAGTAAAACCCGCTTGCCCTGCGCGGCGTCGACCAGCGAAACCACCTCGCGGCTTTCCCCCTCGCTCAACAACTTTTCGTTGAACAGCACGCGCAACCCGATGTCATGGGCCTGCGTCCCGTTAGACAAGTAAGGCCGGCCCTCAAGGCGGGCTTCGATGGAGCCGGCTTCGCTCTTCACATCGAAATACTTGCGCAAGCCGCCCAGGGTCGAGGTCGTCAGATTCCATGGCAATGACTGTTCGCGGTGAATCCAGCCGGGGTCTGCGGGAATGACGTAGAACGCCTGGCTCGGGATCGTCACGAATACTTCAAAGTGCTGCACTTCGCGGGCCGCGAACGCACCATGGCAGGCCATCGCCGACACCATCAGGACCGTCAGTTGTCTGAACATAGTCATCAGCCCTTCACATCGAGTTTCTTGCGGCTTTCGCCTTCAACCAGGGTGAAGCGGTACTCGCGGCCAGCCTGTTTCTCGAACTCGAAATGGCGGCCGGCCAGAACATGATGCTTGGTGGTCGGCTGGCAGTCCTGGTCGTTCTTGACCGAGCAATCCTTGAACTCATCGATCACCACCACGGTGTTGCCGGTATTGCGAATCCGGTACCTGGCCGCCTCGTTTTCGATCACGCTGGCGTAACGCGGGTCCTTGGGGCGAACGAAAAACACCGCGCCATACCCGGCCAGCACCGTGACCCCGGCGGACAGGGCTTTCCTGTACTGCTCACGCTCCTCGCCGGAGACGGCGAATTCGTCTTCCTTCTCGGGCACCACCGGTATGAAACGCACACGAAAATAGCGCTCTTTGTCGCGCTCGCCCATGTACAGCAACCGCGTGCCCTGCATGCCACTGGCGGGCACGATCAGTCGCGCCGGGCTGGCCATCAAGCCATCCCGGGAATTGCCCTCGGCATTGGATTTGAGCGGCACCTCCCGCGACTTGCCATCGGCGTCGTAGAGGATTTCAAGGATGTTGACCTTGACGAAAGCGGTGCTGTCGCCGCCGTTATAGACGCGTTTCAAAAAGGTACTTTTGTCGCCGTCCAGGTAGTCGTAGACCGTGCCGATATTGATGTTCGGCCCGGCGTGTGCCGTCTGGGTGAACAAACAAAAACCAATCAGTGCCAACCGACGTTTCATCGTCATTTACCTCATAAAAAAATGCGGGGTGCCGGGCATCAGCCTGCCGTCGGCGTCTCAAGCGTCAGGTCCGCCAGCGTGTCCGGCGTGCAACGCAAATCACCAATCATCAGCACGTTGTTTTCCGTGTGGCCACGGCTCGGGTCGAGGCGGAACTGGCACAGCAACTGGTTGCCGTGGCGCACTTCCAGGGTCGGTGAACCGGCGTTCATTTCCATGGAGAAGAAGCCGTCCACCTCACTGACCCCGCGACTGGCGTGGTTGATGATGTGATGGCCCTTGAGCGGGTTGCCCTGGGGGTCGATCAGGCGACCGAGGACAGTGAGGGTTCGCATCACGCGAATCTGGCGATAGTCCACGCCACCCTTGTTCAGGTGATAACTGGAACGGGCCGGCTGGATGGTCGCGGCAGGCACGTGATTGCCTTCGAAATCGAAACTGACGGAGCTGCTTTTGTAAGCCGTGATCGGCACAAAATTGCGTCCTGGCTTGAGGACTGCGCTGCCACCGCTCAGATCGTCGGCGCGTAAAGAGATGTCGTCGATGTCTGACTCGACATCGATGATCATGCCCGCGCCATTGCGGTGGTATTGGCTGGTCACGATCATCTTTTGCCCGCCGACCGCCACGGTGCTGTCGAGGTTGAGACCGCCGGTGAGGTCGTTGTTGTAGGACGAGCGCTGGATAAATCCGTCGCCGTTGACCCGGTCCGATTGCATCGTCGCCAGCGCATTCAAACCGAGGCCATAGGTGTCGGTGATGGCCGTGGCGGAAACGCTTTGCAGCAGGTGGTCCTGCAAGTCTTTGCGGTAAGTGATCGAGGCATTGTTATCACGCCCGCCATCGCGATCGGTGCGGGTGCCGATGCTGCCGGAGAGCTGCTCTCCCGGGCCACCCAGCGCCACGCTCACGCTCAGGTCAAGGCCGCGATTTCGATCATTGCCCGAACTGAAGCTGCCCGGCCTGTCGAACAGCGACAGGCGCCAATTGGCGTCGCTGCCGAACAGTTGCGTGCGTTGAGTCCAGCCCAGATCCACGCCGACCCCTTCGGTGTTGCCTTCGCTGTGGGACACCCGGGCATTGACCGAACTTTTGCTGGTGAGGCGATGATTGAGTGACAAGGACGAGTTGCTGGTCTGGCCGATAAATACATTGCGCTGCCGCACGCGCGTGCCGTCGGGCAAGGTGTCGTAGAGCCGGGTGGTGTCGAGCCAGCTGCGGTTATGGCTGGCGACGAGGCTGCCGCTGCCGTAGGAATAAAGCCCCTGCACGTCGAAACCGGTGCCGTAGTCCTGAGTCTTGTAGACGTTGGCGAAGACGCTGGCGTTGTTGACGATGGCCCAATCGACCGACGTGCCATATTGCAGGGTGTCTTTCACTTGCCGACCCGACAGGCCGAGAATCACCCGCGGGTGCAGCAGGAAGTTGAAGGCGGCGCCGGCAGTCATGTCGCCATCGGCCTGCTCATCCCAGTTGCTGAGCATTTTCGATTCACGCCCGGCAAACAGGTTGTAGCGCCAGCGCTCGTCATGATTGCGCCAGTTGTTGGGTTTGTAGACCAGCTCCTGCGTGCTGGAGGTGATCTGGCCGTCTTCGATCAGCCGCACTTCCACTTCATAGATGCCGCCGGGCAATGGCCGCGTATCGAGGGTCTGCAAACCAGCCGGTATCGCCTGAGTATTGATCAGCAAACCGTCGCGATAGATTTCCACCGAGCCCTGGCGATTGGCCGTGACGTAGATCGGGTAGACCGCCGGTTTCGGGTTATTGATGGCCAGGCTGTCGGAGCTGCCGTACATGACGCCGAGCGCGGTGTCAGGGCTGGCGCCGAAGGAGCGCGGCTGGCGCGTCAGGCCTTCCGAGGTGGGCGTGAACAAGCCCAGGCGCAGGAAGTTGCCTTCCAGTTCGCGCTGGGTAAAGAGCTCATGCACGGCGTGATAGAGCTGATTGTCCACACCGCCCAGGCGGGACAACTGCATGTTCACCGCCTGGGTCCAGTTGCCCAGGCTGCTGCTCGCTTCCAGGCCGTATCGACCACCGAGGTCCTGGTTCTGGCCACCATTGAGGTTCAGCTGGTTGCGCACGATCAACCCGGTGCTGCCGTCTTCGGGCTGGTTGTAATAGCGCTGCACCTGATCATCGTGCTCGGCGTTTTCCGTGAGGATCGAGACCAGCGAGTTTTCCAGGCTGTAGTGCACGGCCAGCAGTTGTTCGGGGCAATTGGCCTGGCAGGCGCCCAGCACCACGCCATGTTTGAGGTAGTTGGCCCAGATGTCGCGCTCGCTGGCTTTGATCGTGCTATCGCTGACATCGGTGAATTCAACGAGGGTGATGCGATCGTCGCGGGTCAGCACAACCATCGCCTCACCGAGAAACTGCTGATCAAGTTCCACGCGCACCGCCAGCGGCACATCAAAGAAGTGCTCTTCGAACTCGCTCGGTAATCCCTTGGCTTGCGCAAGCAGACTTCGGGGTGTGTGGCCGTTGTCCGCTGGCGCAGCCAGGGCAGTCGCACAAAAACATAGGGCAAGCGCCGTCGCGATGGGAGTCATCGGGAACATGAACGAAATACTCTGAAGATAAATTCGTTGAAACCCGATCGACAGGCACAACCTCCCTGGCGATCGGTGAACGTTGCCAAGTAAGACAGAACTTACTTACAGCACGCGTTTGCTTCAGATGCGCGGAATGGCATCAAAGATGACGACCGGGTTGGCGGTGTAGATCCCCACCTGACTGTTGCCCGGCTTCTCTGCGGTAATCACCAGGTCGGCGCGCATGCCGCCGTTGGACTCGGTGTCGCCGACCACTTCCTGAGAATCAGCGGTCAACTCCGTGCCATTGAAGGTATAGGTCAGAGGAATGTTCAAGGCTGGATTACCGTTGAACAGCGGAGTAGGACCGCCCACGACATAAGCGCCGACCGAGCCGTTGGTGTGTTGAATATCATAGGTGCCACGGACTTCCGTCAGGGTGCCGGAGCCGACGACATACTGCATTTTCTCGTCTTTACCGAAGTCTTTGTCTACAGGCTGAGCGTGGAAGACCTTGCTCGGAATATCAGCGGTAATGTTGATGGAGGTGCGCGATTCTTCCGCCGCGAACGCCATCGAAGTGCTCAGGGCCAGGAGGGTCATGGGAACGGCGATTGCAAACGTCTTGAACATTATTGAGTACCTGTATTTTTTCAAAGGATTGGGCCGAGGAAAGTCTGGAAAGCCGACATCTCTCCATACGGTGATGGCGATTTCACTTAACTTTCGACGCCGAAGAATGATCGTCCAATCCCTTGAGAAAGTAAGTACGCAACTTCCCAAGAACATGTAGTAACAATGGCGTTCGAACAATAGGAAAAACATTGAAAAAACGCCAACTCGATTGTTTTACCCTCAGAGAAAGACTACACACAGTTCTAACTGGAAAAGCACACAGATACGAACTAGTTGAATTCCGTCAGACGAAGACTACTTATCTTGCGACAGTGGAATAATTATCAATTGATGAACTTTCATGATTAGTTCAATTGCTCTAAAAGAGCAACCGATACCGTATTCCTCATCGCTGATCGCGTCTGGACCTCAAGCGGTGGCCGAGAACGACCGTTGGTCCAGAACGGTTGCGCCCGCCTAAAGATATATCTTAAGTTGTATCTAAACACGACGAGAGAAGACGCAGAAATGAGAGACCATCATTCCCATCGAGACCATAGCGACAGCCGCGACGGCTTCGAGAAACGCCCAGGCCCCGGCCGTGAACGCGGCGGCCGCGGCCCCCGGGTGTTCGCCCCCGGCGACCTGAAACTGCTGCTGTTGGCGTTGATCGCGGAGCAGCCCTGCCACGGCTATGACCTGATCCGCCAGATCGAAAGCATGTTCGACGGCGCCTACTGCCCCAGCCCCGGTGTGATCTACCCGACCCTGACCTTTCTCGAAGAAAGCGAAATGATCCTGGGCGATGCCGAGGGCGGCAAAAAACGCTACACCATCACCGACGCCGGACGTCTGTCATTGACCGAACAGGCTATTGCGCTGGACGGCGTGCGAATGCGCATCGAGGTCAGCAAGCGCTCATTGCGCGGCCATGATCGCCCCGCCGAGATCCACGAGGCGGTGCACAACTTGCGTCACGCCCTGCAAATGCATCACGGCCGCTGGAGCCCGGAAGAAATCCTGCGGGTTCGCGACCTGCTCAACAACACCGCCAAAGCCATCGTCGATGGCCCTGCCGTTCAACCCGTCCAGGAGAAAGCCGAATGACTGAAGTTGTGCACACCATTCACCGTGTCATGCACGAGATCAAACGCCGTCGTCTGCAAGTGCTGCGGGTGGTTGACCTGACCCCGCGGATGCGTCGGATCACCCTGGGCGGCCCGGAGCTGGCCGGCTTCGTCAGCCTGGGCACGGACGACCACGTCAAACTGCTGTTCCCGCAAAACGCGGCCGAACACGCCGCACTGGAAACCCTGGTGCTCGGCGCCGGCAAAGACAACGGGCCGATGCCGGCGATGCGCGACTACACGCCGCGTCGCTACGACCTCGACACCCTGGAACTGGACATCGATTTTGTCCTGCATGGCGACGGCCCCGCCTCGACCTGGGCCGAGCAGGCCACGCCCGGCCAGTTCCTGCACATCGGCGGGCCGCGTGGCTCGATGATCGTGCCGGACATGTTCGACAGCTATTTGCTGATCGGCGACGAAACCGCCCTGCCCGCCATCGCCCGCCGGCTCGAAGGTCTGGCGGCCAATCGTCGTGCGCTGGTAATTGTGGAAGTGGAGAACGGCGCCGAGCAGCAACGCCTGGAAAGCGCCGCGCAGGTCAATGTGATCTGGGTCTTGCGCGAGGGTGGCAAAGACAACTTGCTGACCACCGTGAAGCAGCTGCAAGTGCCGAGCGGCAACCTGTATGCGTGGGTGGCGACCGAGACCAAGGTGTCACGGCAGATTCGTCGTGTGCTGCTTGATGAGCACGGTTTGAATGAACAATTCGTCAAGGCCGTGGGGTACTGGCGGGCGGAGGGCAGCGACGAGGAGTGACCGAAGGCTGGCAACCTTCCTGTGGCGAGGGAGCTTGCTCCCGCCGGGCTGCAACGCAGCCCAAAATCCGCTCACTCGGTGTACTGGTTAAAACTCGGTTGCAGGTTTTAGCGCCGCTTCGCGGCGCAGCGGGAGCAAGCTCCCTCGCCACAAAAGCCCTTCACATCACCCTCAGTATTCACCGACCGCGCCACCGGTCCAATGCGATCATTATTAGAGCAATCACCACAAACCCCGCCAACAATCCACCCGCATTCAAAAACACCTGTGGATAACCCAAGGTGCCGACGTCAATGAACGGATAGGGATAAACCGCCAACTCATGCCCCCTCAGCAATGAATAGGCGAAATACACCAGCGGATAGATCACCCACAACCCGAGATGCCGCAGGCGCAACGTGCCCTTGGGCACGCACCACCACCAATACGCCAGGAACAGCAGCGGCATGACGTCGTGCATCAACTCATCGGCCAGAAACTGCCAGCCTTCGGGATGCCACAAATGGCGCAACAACAGGCTGTACGCCAGACCGACGACCACGATGCTCACTGCAATGGCGCTACTGACCCACGGCTGCAAAAACCAGCGTCGCGCCGCCGACTCGCGAGAGGTCCACTCACATGTCAGCACCACCGCCACCAACGTATTGGTCAGCACGGTGAAATAGCTGAAAAAGCTCAGCAGCCCACCGATCAAGCTCGCTTCCAGTGTCCAGCGCGAGTACAGAATCAGGTACAGCTGAATGGCCAGTCCGGCCCAGCCCAGCACAGCGGCCACCGCCACAAAACGACGCCTCGCGGCAGAACCTGGCGTCGACAGAAAGCCCATGTTCAGAGCGGGCGCTTGGTGCGCATCAGCTTCACGTACAAGCGTTCAACCTTCTCCCGCGCCCATGGGGTTTTACGCAGGAAGGTCAGGCTCGACTTGATGCTCGGGTCACTCTTGAAACAGCGGATATCAATGCGCTCGGCCAGCCCCGACCATTCGTAATGTTCCACCAGGGCGTTGAGGATTTGCTCCAGCGTCACGCCGTGCAGCGGGTTGTTGTTCTGTTCGGTCATGCCGGGCCTTTGAGCGATGAAGGGGATTGGAAGCCGCGCACCTTAGCCGAGGGTGTCGCCGGGTGGAAGCGCTCTGTGCGCTCTCTGGTAAATGTAGGTGAACTTGAACCGATCGCTGTCCGGCACTGTTACCGAATACGAAATAATTCATGTCACGAAAAGCGCTTTCTCTATTTGTAACAGAACATTATCCTTGCGCCCGTCAAGCTGAAACGCTTCATCCAGGCGCGACATAGTGCCGCTTTCAGTTCACCCCCCAGAAAAGATCAAGAATTCCTTCTCTATGCCTGATTTCCCAACTCCGCGAGACAGCGCTGTCTGCATCGCTATTGCCAGTCGAAAAGCCCTGAACCTGATCGGTGGTTTCACTGCTTTTGGCCTGGCTACCTGCACTCAGGCCGCGCCCGCCTTCGATAGCGAATCGCCCTGGATGCTCGGCGACTGGAATGGCACGCGCACCGAACTTTCGGAAAAAGGCTACGACTTCAAAGTCGATTACACCGGCGAAATGGGCAGCAATCTGCACGGCGGCTACGACCACGATCGCACCGCACGCTACAGCGACCAGTTCGGTTTCGGCACGCACCTGGACTTGCAGAAAATCCTCGGCTGGGACGACGCTGAATTTCAGCTGACCATCACCGAGCGCAATGGCAACAACATCAGCAACGACCGGATCAACGATCCGCGTGTCGGCGGTTTCACTTCGGCGCAGGAAGTCTGGGGCCGTGGGCAAACCTGGCGCCTGACGCAGATGTGGTACCAGCAGAAATTTTTCGACCAGAAACTCGACATCAAAGTCGGCCGCTTCGGCGAAGGCGAAGACTTCAACAGCTTCCCATGCGACTTCCAGAACCTGGCGTTTTGTGGCTCGCAGGTCGGTAACTGGGTCGGCGGCATCTGGTACAACTGGCCCGTCAGCCAGTGGGCAATGCGGGTGAAATATCACCTGACGCCGGAGCTCTACGCGCAAATCGGCGCGTATGAGCAAAACCCGTCGAACCTTGATCGCGGCAACGGCTTCAAGCTCAGCGGCAGCGGCACCCAGGGCGCGATTCTGCCGGTCGAACTGGTGTGGTCACCAACACTCAACGGCCTGCCGGGCGAATACCGCGCCGGGTATTACTACAGCAACGCCAAGGCCATGGATGCCTACAAGGACAGCAATGGTCAGCCGGCAGCCCTGAGCGGCGAGGCTTACCGCAGCGCATCGAGCAAGCACGGCGTGTGGCTGGGTGTGCAGCAGCAGATCACCAGCCGAGCCAGCGACAATTCGCGCGGCCTGAGCGTGTTCGCCAACGGCACGATGCACGACAAGAAGACCAACGCCATCGACAACTATGTCCAGGCCGGCGTCGTCTACAAAGGCCTGTTCGATGCGCGCGCCAAGGACGACATCGGCTTTGCCCTCGCCCGGGTTCACGTCAACCCGGCCTATCGCAAGAACGCCGAAGCGACCAACCAGGCCCGCGTCGTCTATGACTACGACGACCCCTCGTTCCTGCCGCCCCAGGACACCGAATACAGCGCCGAACTCTATTACGGCGTGCACGTCACGAACTGGCTGACCGTGCGCCCCAACCTGCAATACATCCGCCACCCCGGTGGCGTGGACAAGGTCGATGACGCGCTGATCGGCGGGATAAAAATCACCTCGTCCTTTTAAGACACACACAAAACCTGTGGGAGCGAGCCTGCTCGCGAAGGGCCGTCAGCCTGAACATCAATGCCGACTGTCCCATCGCTTTCGCAAGCAGGCTCGCTCCTACAGGGAACGCACCAACTGAACCTTTTTTATCTGAACCATGCCCGCACAGGATCGTCATCTACAGTGAACTTGCGCGGGACTACTTGAAACGTCACGGAGAACCACACTATGAGCACTGATGGTGCTTTGAGTCGAAGCCGTCTACTGCCGACCCTGCTCGGCATTCTGCTTCTGCTAATGGGCCTGGCCATGCTGGCCGGCGGGATCAAGCTGAGCCTGCTCGGCGGCTCGTTGTATTACCTGCTGGCCGGTATCGGCCTGACGCTGACCGGCGTGCTGCTGATCCTGGCCCGCCGCGCTGCACTGGGCCTCTACGCACTGGTGCTGTTTGCCAGTACCGTGTGGGCCTTGTGGGAAGTCGGCCTCGATTGGTGGCAACTGGTGCCGCGTCTGGCGATGCTGTTTGCGCTGGGCCTCGTCATGTTGCTGCCGTGGTTCCGCCGTCCGTTGCTGATCACCGGCCCTGCGCCGATGAGCACTGGCGCACTGAGCGTGGCAGTGGTACTCGCGGGCGTTGCCGCACTGGCCAGCCAGTTCACCAACCCGGGTGAAATCAAAGGCGAACTGGACCGCGACAGCGTGCCCGGCATGACCAACACCGCCCCGGCCATGCCCGACGGTGACTGGAATTCCTACGGTCGTAGCGCTCATGGTGATCGTTACTCGCCACTGGCGCAGATCACCCCGCAGAACGTGAACAAGCTCGTTCCCGCCTGGACCTATCGCACTGGCGACCTGCCAGGGCCGAACGATCCGGGTGAAACCACCGCCGAAAACACCCCGCTGAAAGTCAACGGCATGCTCTACGTGTGCACGCCGCACAGCCAGGTGATCGCGCTGGACCCGGACACCGGCAAGGAAATCTGGCGTTTCGATCCGAAGCTCTCCACGCAAAACGCGGCGAACTTCAAGGGTTGGGCGCACATGACATGCCGTGGCGTGACCTATCACGATGACGCCGTCTACGCGTCCGAGCAAAGCCCGACCGGCACCGCCAGCCCTGCGCCGGTCAGCACCGTCTGCCCACGCCGGATCTTCCTGCCGACCGCCGACACCCGCCTGATCGCCCTCGACGCCGACACCGGCAAGATGTGCGAAGACTTCGGCGACAAAGGCCAGGTCGACTTGACTGCCAACATCGGCGGCTTCAATGCCGGCGGTTACTACTCCACCTCGCCTCCAGCGGTCACTAAAGACCTGGTGGTGATCGGCGGCCACGTCACCGACAACGTTTCCACCGACGAGCCCAGCGGCGTCATCCGCGCGTTCGACGTGCACACCGGCAAACTGGTGTGGAACTGGGACAGCGGCAACCCGGACGACACCACGCCGATTGCCGAAGGCCAGGTCTACACGCGCAACTCGCCGAACATGTGGTCCATGTTCGCCGTCGACGAAAAGCTCGGCATGCTTTACCTGCCGATGGGCAACCAGACCCCGGACCAGTTCGGTGGCGATCGCACCCCTGAGTCGGAACTGCACGCCGCCGGCCTGACCGCCCTCGACATCGCAACCGGCCAGGTGCGCTGGCACATGCAGTTCACCCACCATGACCTGTGGGACATGGACGTCGGTGGCCAGCCTACCCTGATGGACCTGAAAACCGCTGACGGCGTGAAGCCAGCGGTACTCGCGTCGACCAAGCAAGGCAGCATTTACGTGTTGGACCGCAGCACCGGCAAGCCGATTGTGCCGATCAACGAAGTGCCGGTGCCCCAAGGCGCTGTCGCTGGTGATCACACCTCGCCGACCCAACCCAAATCCGACCTCAACCTGATGCCGCCGCCGCTGCAAGAGCGCGACATGTGGGGCGTGACCCCGTTCGACCAACTGATCTGCCGGATCGACTTCAAATCCATGCGCTACGACGGCCCGTTCACGCCGCCATCGCTGCAGGGATCGATCGTTTATCCCGGCAACTTCGGCGTGTTCGACTGGGGCGGCATCGCGGTTGACCCGGTGCGTCAGATCGCTTTCGTGAACCCGAGCTACATGGCGTTCAAATCGAAAATGATCCCGGCCGCCGAAATCGCCGCCCAAGGCCCGCGTAAAAGCGAAACCGAAGGCGTGCAGCCGAACAAAGGCGCGCCTTACGGCGTCGTCCTCGAAGCCCTGCTCTCGCCAATGGGCCTGCCGTGCCAGGCGCCGGCCTGGGGTTATGTGGCCGCGGTCGACCTGACCACCCAAAAAACCATCTGGAAACACAAAAACGGCACCGTGCGCGACAGCTCACCGGTTCCGATCCCGCTGAGCATGGGCGTGCCTAGTCTGGGCGGCACCTTCACCACCGCGGGTGGCGTCGGCTTCCTGAGCGGCACCCTCGACCAGTACCTGCGCGCCTACGACGTGAAAAACGGCAAGCAGCTGTGGGAAGGCCGCCTGCCTGCCGGCGCTCAAACCACGCCAATGACCTACACCGGCAAGGACGGTAAGCAATACGTGCTTGTCGTTGCGGGCGGTCACGGGTCGCTGGGCACCAAGCAAGGTGACTATGTGATTGCGTACAAACTGTCCGAATAAGGTTTAGCGGCGGTTAAAGGAAAGGCGACTCCTGCGAGGGGGTCGCCTTTTTTTGCATCGCTGCACATCAAAATGTAGGAGTGAGCCTGCTCGCGATAGCGGACTGTCAGCCACCCAGGACGTTGAATGTTAAACAGCTATCGCGAGCAGGCTCGCTCCCACATTGGGTCGTGTCGGGCCTGAATTTTTTTGCCAGCGTCCTACAGCCGTGACTTTTATGGAGGAGGATTCCGACAAGTTCTGGCGGTTGTTGTGTCAGAAGCCCGTTCGATAGGCTTTCGGGGTCGCTGCAAATTCAGCGGCCGGGTTTGGTCGCCCGGGTTTAGAATGGCGCACTTTTCGTGCTTGCTTCATGGCGAGCTGTGCGTGGGAGGGCTCCGGCCCTGCCGGGTTCCATTCCCTGGTCGACCAACCTGCGTATGGTTCGCCACCCAACTGCTTGGTCGCAGTCGTGGCGAACTTCCAGTCCCCGAATGGAGCTTCACCATGCTCAAAGAAACCCCGAATCCCCCGCAAACCGACGACGTTTCCCCCTACGAATCCCTCGACTCCAAAAAACTCCACGATGCCGCCGAGCGCGCATTGGATCACTACCTCAACCCAGCAGCCCTCAAATCCCCTGCTACCCGCAAATCCAGCACGATGTTTTTGATTGCTCCGGATATCAAGGACGAAGACCTGCTCGCCCACACCTGCGAGTCATTGGCCCAGGCCAGCGTGATGGCGAGTGATTTCGCGGACTATCTGGAAGGCCCGCACCGGCACAAGGCAATGGCCATTCAACAGATCGTGATGCTGGCGGAACTGGCGGCGAACCGGATGCTCGATAACGTCGCCGTACCCAAACCTGCGCCACACTGCTGATCCCCTGTAGGAGCGAGGCTTGCCCGCGAAGGCGGTGTGTCATTCAACATCAATGTCGTCTGACACTCCGCCATCGCGAGCAGGCTCACTCCTACAGTGGAATGTGGGTATCTGCAAGAGATTGGTCGGCTGTCAGGCCGCCTTCGCGGGCAAGCCTCGCTCCTACAGTGGAATGTGGGTACCTGAAAAGAGATTGGTCGGCTGTCAGGCCGCCTTCGCGGGCAAGCCTCGCTCCTACAAGGGGTTCGGTGTACACGCTTCGCTCTTCACCACTCATTAGGCCGAGCGTTAGCTCGCCTGCAGCTTTTGATCTTGATCCACCCGCCCCTTTCGGGAGGCTGAGTGGAGGTGTTCATCCGGGGAGTGGCGCGTAGCGCCGTTCGACGCAGTCGAACACGCTGCATGTAGGTCGTCGCGAAGCAGACCGGAGGGCAGTGTCCCCGGATGGATACCGGAGCGAAGGTACGCCGAGCCTTAGCGAGGGGCCGGACGCTTGGGGCGAGACTTTTTGGTTCCTTTTGTGGCGTTTGACAAAAGGGACTCGCCGTAAGGGCGAAACCGCCAGCCGCCGTTACCGCAGAAACGGATATGTACCCAACCCCCAAGAACATGGTCGGCCCAAAGGCCGCCAAGTCAAAAGCACCTGTCCAAAACCTGAACACACACCCAGAAATATCCTGCCCCATTGAAACCACCCCCCACCTGCCCCATCTAAGACCCATACCCCATTGCGCAGGTGCCCCATGAGCGACCAGCAAGAATTCCCTGAAGACCCGAGCGAATACGCCGACCCAGAGAACGCCGAACACCATTCCACCGGCAAAGGCCTCGCCCTGCCCGGCCAGAACCTGCCGGACAAGGTCTACATCATCCCGATCCACAACCGCCCGTTCTTCCCGGCCCAAGTGCTGCCGGTCATCGTCAATGAAGAACCGTGGGCTGAAACGCTGGATCTTGTGAGTAAATCCGATCACCACTCCCTGGCCCTGTTCTACATGGACACGCCCCAGGAAGATCCGCGCCATTTCGACACCTCGGCCCTGCCGCTGTACGGCACCCTGGTCAAGGTGCACCACGCCAGTCGCGAAAACGGCAAACTGCAATTCGTCGCCCAAGGCCTGACCCGCGTGCGCATCCGCACCTGGCTCAAGCACCATCGCCCGCCGTATCTGGTGGAAGTCGAATACCCGCACCAGCCCACCGAGCCGACCGACGAGGTCAAGGCCTACGGCATGGCGCTGATCAATGCGATCAAGGAACTGCTGCCACTCAACCCGCTGTACAGCGAAGAGCTGAAAAACTACCTCAACCGCTTCAGCCCCAACGATCCGTCGCCGCTGACCGACTTCGCCGCCGCCCTGACCTCGGCCACCGGCAGCGAGCTGCAAGAAGTTCTCGACTGCGTGCCTATGCTCAAGCGCATGGAAAAAGTCCTGCCGATGCTGCGCAAGGAAGTCGAAGTTGCACGGCTGCAGAAAGAGATTTCCGCCGAAGTTAACCGCAAGATCGGCGAGCATCAGCGCGAGTTCTTCCTCAAGGAACAACTCAAGGTCATCCAGCAAGAGCTGGGGCTGACCAAGGACGACCGCAGCGCCGACATCGAACAGTTCGAGCAGCGTCTGGAAGGCAAGGTGCTGTCGAGCCAGGCGCAGAAACGCATCGAAGAGGAAATGAACAAGCTGTCGATCCTCGAGACCGGTTCGCCGGAATACGCGGTCACCCGCAACTACCTCGACTGGGCGACTTCGGTGCCATGGGGCGTGTACGGCGAGGACAAACTCGACCTCAAGCACGCACGCAAGGTCTTGGACAAACACCACGCCGGCCTCGACGACATCAAGGACCGCATCCTCGAATTTCTTGCGGTCGGTGCTTATAAAGGCGAGATCAGCGGCTCCATCGTCTTGCTGGTCGGCCCGCCGGGCGTGGGTAAAACCAGCGTCGGCAAGTCCATCGCCGAATCCCTCGGCCGGCCGTTCTACCGCTTCAGCCTCGGCGGCATGCGCGACGAAGCCGAGATCAAGGGCCACCGCCGCACCTACATCGGCGCGCAACCGGGCAAACTCGTGCAAGCATTGAAAGACGTCGAAGTGATGAACCCCGTGATCATGCTCGACGAAATCGACAAGATGGGCCAAAGCTACCAGGGCGACCCGGCCTCGGCGCTGCTGGAAACGCTGGACCCGGAACAGAACGTCGAATTTCTCGACCACTATCTCGACCTGCGGATGGACCTGTCGAAAGTGCTGTTCATCTGCACCGCCAACACCCTGGATTCGATTCCCGGCCCATTGCTGGACCGGATGGAAGTGATTCGCCTGTCGGGTTACATCACCGAAGAAAAAATCGCCATCGCCAAGCGTCACCTGTGGCCCAAGCAGCTGGAAAAGGCCGGCGTGTCCAAAGGCAGCTTGAGCATCAGCGACAGCGCGCTCAAAGCCCTGATTGATGGTTACGCCCGCGAAGCCGGGGTGCGCCACTTGGAAAAACAACTGGGCAAACTGGTGCGCAAAGCCGTGGTGAAGTTGATCGACGAGCCGAAAGCGGTGATCAAAATCGGGCCGAAAGACCTCGAAGCCTCGCTCGGCCATCCGGTGTTCCGCAACGAGCAAGTGCTGTCCGGCACCGGCGTGATCACCGGGCTGGCCTGGACCAGCATGGGCGGCGCAACATTGCCGATCGAAGCCACGCGCATCCACACGCTCAACCGTGGCTTCAAACTCACCGGGCAACTGGGCGACGTGATGAAAGAGTCGGCGGAAATCGCCTACAGCTACGTCAGCTCGAATCTGAAGTCGTTTGGCGGTGATCCGAAATTCTTCGACGAAGCCTTCGTCCACCTGCACGTCCCGGAAGGCGCCACCCCGAAAGACGGCCCGAGCGCCGGCGTGACCATGGCCAGCGCCCTGCTCTCGCTCGCCCGAAACCAGGCGCCGAAAAAAGGCATCGCCATGACCGGCGAACTCACGCTGACCGGGCATGTACTGCCGATTGGCGGGGTGCGTGAGAAGGTGATTGCGGCGCGGCGCCAGAAAATCTTCGAATTGATCCTGCCGGAGCCGAACCGTGGCAGTTTTGACGAACTGCCGGACTACCTGAAGGAAGGGATTACCGTGCACTTTGCCAAGCGCTTTGCGGATGTGGCGAAGATTTTGTTCTGAATGAATGTTCGCCATCATGCCTGCACTGCAGGTGTGCTGGCGAACCACTCTTATTCCTAATAAAGCTAAGTAACTGTCAGACATGACAGTTACCTCCTATTGAATTGATCGCCAAACTTCCCACTCGAGAATGGCTCATCATCAAAAGGAATTAGCACATGACCACAGATAAAATCAGCCCCTCTACCGAAGAACTGTTCGCCTTGGATGGCAACATGACGTTCATGGGGCCCGGTCGGCTTGAGTTCAGATCGAATGATCTGGAGATTCGACTTTTAATCCTGAACGAAACGACGATTGGTTTTTATCAGAACCGGAACCGTCCTGCCGAAAAGCACCTGTCGTTTACTTTCAGCAAAGACATTAAAAGTGGCACTCACGAACTTGCGCAAGCGGGCCCCTTCCTCGCGGCGAATTTCCATGAAGCGCTTAACAATCAACTGGGCATGCAATCCCCCGAGCATTACAAAGCAACCAAAGGCACGGTAAACCTGGTTCTTTTGGACAGCTCGCCTGATCAAACCAGTCATATTGTCACTGGTTTCAATCTAACTCTGGAATCGTCGACTACCGGTAAAAGCATTGATCTTTCCGGAGAATTTCAAAGCCACATGACTTACACCACGGCGAAATAGGCCTGACTGCACCTCTACGGGCGCTGAACAGGTACCAGAAGATCGCGCCCGTAGTCCCTTCCGTCACAATTTGTCTCATCTTCAGTTATGCTCGCCGTTCGTCGTGAATGCCGGAGCCACTGAACTTATGTCCCCCACTCGCCTGTTTGTCCCCCTCGCCCTCACCTTGCTGGCCGCTTGCGCCACGCAACCGAAACAGAACGTGACCGTGGAAAAACAAGGCGAATGCCCGGTGCAAATGCGCAATGGACAAAACCTCATCCTGACCCTGCCAAGCAACCCGACCACGGGTTATCGCTGGTCGATCCAGGATTCGGCTGGTGGTGTGCTGCATGCGCTCAGCCCCGAGGTGTACAGCAACCCGGAAGACGCCGGGATCGTCGGCAGCGCCGGCATTTCGACCTGGCGCTTCCAGGCATTTGCCATCGGTACAGGCCGCTTGCGCCTGACCTATTCACAGCCATGGGCCCCGGAAGTGCCGGCCGTGAAAACCTTCGATTGCGCGATTGCGGTTAACTGATCGTGGGCTGGCTGATTCTGGCGCTGATGGGCGCAGTGACCTTTCTGTATGGCTTGAGCGTGCACGCTGCGCTGCTGTGCCTGCTGGTCAAACCGTTGCCGGTCTTGGCGCTGCTCGGTTGGCTGCACGACGCACCGCCCACTGAGTATCGGCGCTGGATCAGCCTCGGATTGATTTTCTCCCTGCTCGGCGATGTGTTGCTGGCGTGGCCGGGGGATTTGTTTGTGTTTGGCCTTGGGGCATTTCTGGTCGCCCACCTGGCGTATCTGAAAGCTTACTTGAGCGATTGCCGGCGGTTGGCGTTGTTGCCATTGGTGATTGCCTTGGGGGTTGGCGCGGTTCTGTTGGGGATTTTGATTTCCCACGGACTGGGCCCACTGTTGATTCCGGTGATCGTCTACGGTTTGGCCATCAGTGCGATGCTCTGGCGGGCGCTGGCCCGGCTCGGGACCGACGTGCCGAAACGCTCGGCGCTGCTGGCGGCGGCGGGTGCGGTGGCGTTTGTGTTTTCCGATAGCGTGATTGGCATCAGTCGCTTTGCGGTGCCATTCGATGCTGCGCCCTACGTGATCATTCTCAGTTACTGGCTGGGGCAATGGGGGATTGCGGCGTCTGCGTTTGGTAAGGAAAGTACCGTAGGTGGTACGGAGTAAACTGTTTGTCGTAATGAAATAAAAAATAGACCCTATCGCCAAACGTTATAAACAGCTGTCAGATCTGACAGTAGTCCGATGTTCCTTGTGAATTTATTATTTGTTCGGCGTCACCCCATCACACATATAATACAAGGAAGAGTTTTATGAGTTTTTTTCAAAGCAAAAACACACTCGCGTCTGCAGATCCAATTATTACCGTCAGCGCAGAAACTCAAGCGACAGTTTCAAACCGGGTAAAGTTTGACAGTCAAATTGTCGAATTCGAGGCCGATCCCAACAGTAATCAAATCGCGCTGGTCACTCGCGCGAACACACAAGACTACTCACATAGAAGTAAAAAAGGTCTGGTGCTGGTATTTGATAAAAATATCAAATCCGGCACCTATTCGGTCGCCGATCAAAGTTTCCCCTTCAAAGATGTTTATTATTTTGAAACGGGAACCATCCCTGGCTTTACGACCTCTTTTGCTTATAAGCCTAATAGCGGTTCTTTCACGGTAGAAACGGTTGAGAGCAGTTCTGAGAAACTGCATTATCAAATCGGCTTTGATTTCAAAGGCGTAAATGAGCAAAATGAAGAGCTCAAAATCTCTGGCAAATCCACCTATATCGTGTTGCTTAAACAGCAGTAATCATCTGAATGGCCAAGTCTCAACTTCAGGATTTGGCCATTCGTTTTTATCTGTCGTGTTCCCCACCGACAGCTCCCTGACCCAACGGCTCACAATCCCCCATCGGGCATCTCTCACGCTTTATCAGACAACCCGCGCATCCCCCCGTCAATTTGGCTAAAATGCCGGCCTTTTCCACCTACGCCGCTGGAACCGCCGTGAGCAAAGAACCCGATCGCCTTTTCGCCCAGCCTTTGGCCCAGGTGCCCGACTTCGCCTTTAACGAGGACGTGGTGCGGGTGTTCCCGGACATGATCAAGCGCTCGGTGCCGGGTTATCCGACCATCGTCGAGAACCTCGGCGTGCTCGCCGCGCAATTCGCCCAGCCCAACAGCGTGCTCTACGACCTCGGCTCATCCCTGGGCGCCGTGACTCAAGCATTGCGCCGCCACGTGCGCACCGACGGTTGCCGCGTGATCGCTGTGGATAACTCCGCCGCGATGGTCGAGCGCTGCCGCGAATACCTCAACGGTCAAGACTCGATGTTCCAGGAGTTGCTGCCCGTGGAAGTGATCGAAGGTGACATCCTCGCCCTCGAATTCCAGCCCGCCTCGGTGGTGGCACTGAACTTCACCCTGCAATTCATCGCCCCGGACCAGCGCACCGCGTTGCTTTCGCGCATCCGCCAATCGCTGCTGCCTGGCGGTGCGTTGATCCTGTCGGAGAAGCTGCGCTTCAACGACCTCGAAGAACATGCGTTGCTCACTGATTTGCACGTCGCGTTCAAACGCGCCAACGGCTACAGCGAACTGGAAATCGCCCAGAAGCGCAGCGCCATCGAAAACGTCATGAAGCCCGACAGCCTCGAAGAACACCGCGAGCGCCTGTTGGCGGCCGGGTTCTCGAAAGTCGTGCCGTGGTTCCAGTGTCTTAACTTTGCCTCGTTGATTGCCTTGCCATGATTGATCTGTCCCCCCTCGCCCGCCGTCTGGCCGGCACGCCGCTGGCCGAATGGGCCAACACCCTGCAAGCGCAACTCGACAAGAAAATGGAAAAGGGCCACGGCGACCTGGAGCGCTGGCAAAGTGCGCTGGATGCGTTGCCGAAGATTCAGCCGAGTGAAGTCGACTTGTTGAACGGTCTGACACTGGACACCGATTGCGACCCTGAGACCCGCGCGCAAATGCGCACCGCGTTGATGGGGTTGTCGCCATGGCGCAAAGGACCGTTTGACCTGTTTGGTGTGCACGTCGACACGGAATGGCGTTCGGACTGGAAATGGTCTCGGGTCGCGCCGCACCTGGACCTCAAGGGCAAACGCATCCTGGATGTGGGGTGCGGCAATGGTTATTACATGTGGCGCATGCTTGGTGCTGGCGCCGACAGTGTGATCGGTGTCGACCCGAACTGGCTGTTCTTCTGCCAGTTCCAGGCGGTGCAGCGTTACTTGTCAGAACCCAATGCCTGGCACCTGCCGTTCCCTTTCGAAGACCTGCCACCGAACATGGAAGGCTTCGACACGGTGTTTTCCATGGGCGTGTTCTACCACCGTCGTTCGCCGATCGAGCATTTGCTGGCGCTGAAGGATTGCCTGGTCAAGGGCGGTGAACTGGTGCTGGAGACGTTGGTGATCGAAGGCGATCAACAGCAGGTGCTGGTGCCGGAAGACCGATATGCGCAGATGCGCAACGTGTGGTTCCTGCCGTCGGTGCCGGCGCTGGAGTTGTGGTTGCGACGTGCCGGGTTTACGGATGTTCGCTGCGTTGACGTCAGCGTGACCACGGTCGAGGAACAGCGCGGGACGGAGTGGATGAAGTATCAGTCGTTGAGTGACTTCCTGGATCCGGACGATCACAGCAAAACGATTGAAGGACTGCCGGCGCCGATGCGTGCCGTCATCGTGGCCCGTAAGTAAATCTATCAAACACCGCATAACCCTGTAGGAGTGAGCCTGCTCGCGATGGCGGTCTAACAGTCACATCAATAT
>NZ_JASCOM010000429.1:0-2991 GCF_029959925.1 Pseudomonas sp. PS02303 | reverse complement strand
GAGCAGGCTCGCTCCCACAAGGGGAATTGAGTCGAGCGCAAAGGCTGCGGTATCACCAATCAAACTGTGGGAGCGAGCCTGCTCGCGATAGCGGAGTGTCAGGCAACAAAGATGTCAGATTTCAGACCGTCATCGCGAGCAGGCTCGCTCCTACAAGGGGATTCGGTTACAGGCCGATATCCCATGCCGGCTCTTCGGGAAACCTGAGCACCAGAAAATCCAGCATGCTGCGCAGCGCCGCCGGCATGTGCTTGCGTGAGGCGTATACCGCGTACACGTTCATCTGCCGGGGCTCGGCGTGTGGCAGCAGGCGGATCAGCTCGCCGCTGTGGATATGCACACCCGCCTGATAACTGGGCAGCATTGCCACCCCCGCACCCGCCATGGTTGCGCGCAGCAATGTGCTGGCTTCGTTGGCGCTGATGTTGCCCTGCACGGGCACCGACACCGGCTCGCCGTTCTCCTCGAAATGCCAGAGGCTTTTGCCGAAGTAGGAGTGGGTCAGGCAGTTGTGCTGGCTCAAGTCCTCGACCCGCTGCGGTGTCGGGTGTTCGCTCAGGTAAGCAGGGGAGGCGCAGATCACCGAGCGGCAGACGGTCAGCCGCCGGGCGATCAGGTTCGGGTCAAGGTCGTTGCTGGTGCGGATCGCCAGGTCGATGCGTTCATCCACCAGGTTCACCGTGCGGTCGAGCATCTGCATGTCGATGCTGACACCGGGGTACCTTTTGACGTAAGCCGCCATGGCATCCGCCAATTGCGCCTGGCCGAACGAGGTGCTGACGCTGATGCGCAGCAGGCCACGTGGCGCCTCGTCCGGCTCGCTGACAGCGGCTTGCATGTCGGTGGACAGGTCGAGCATCTGCCGACACCGGGGCAAAATCTCGCTGCCGGCGGCGGTCAGGCTCAATTTGCGCGTGGTGCGGTGCATCAAACGTGCGCCGACCCAGTCTTCCAGCTCGGCCAGATAACGCGATACCACCGGCCGCGACAGGTCCAGATGATCGGCGGCGGCCGACTGGCTGCCGAGGTCGACCACTGAGACGAACACTCGCATTGCTTGTAGACGATCCATGATTTGCCCGCTTTCAGAAACAAACTATGTTCAAGCATCGCATTTTTTGTACTGAGTCATGCAACTAAGCTCTGTCCCCATCGCCAGACACGGCATTTGGACAACGGAGCAACAGATGATCGGCTTCACCTCTCTCAAGCGCTTTTTGCTGGCCACCGCCACCCTCGGCTTCGCGGCCCACGCGGCTGCGGCATCGACCCTGACCCTGGACGTGTACAACCCGGGCGACAAGGCAATCTTCCCGGTGACTTCGGTTCTGGTCAGCGGTGAGAAAGAAGCGATTCTGGTCGACGCGCAATTCGGCAAATCCCAGGCCGAACAGGTGGTCGAGAAAATCCGCGCCAGCGGCAAGCAACTGACCACCATCTACATCAGCCACGGTGACCCGGATTACTACTTCGGCCTCGACACCCTGACCGCCGCCTTCCCGAACGCCAAAGTGCTGGCCTCGCAGCCGACCGTGGATCACATCAAGCACACCGTCGACGGCAAACTGGCGTTCTGGGGCCCGAAAATGGGCGCCGACGTGCCGGCCAAAACCATCGTGCCGGGCGTACTCAAGGGTGACAGCCTGATGCTTGAAGGGCAGAAGTTGCAGGTGGTGGGCCTGGACGGCAAGCAGCCGGACCGGACCTTTGTGTGGATCCCGTCGATCAAGGCCGTGGTCGGTGGCGTGGTCGTCGCCGAAAACATCCACGTGTGGATGGCCGACACCCAGACTGCGCAATCCCACACCGATTGGTTGGCTACGCTACATGCCATCGAAACCTTGAAACCGAAAACCATCGTGCCGGGGCATTACCTGGGGCAGAGCGCCCGTTCGCTGGCCGCCGTGCAGTTCACCGCCGATTACATCAAGGCCTTCGACGAAGAAACCGCAAAGGCCAAAGACGCCGCTGCGCTGATCGCCGCCATGAAAAAACGCTTCCCGACTTTGGGCGAAGACAGCTCGCTGGAGCTGAGCGCGAAAGTCGCCAAGGGCGAGATGAAGTGGGGTGAATGAGTTTATGTGGCGAGTGGATTAACTGTGGCGAGGGAGCTTGCTCCCGCTGGACCGGGCTGGCGCTCCAGTGCGAAGCGCTCGCCCGCAGTGTTTGAGCCACAGCGCACTCTCAGGTTTTACGACTGCTGCGCAGCCGAACGGGAGCAAGCTCCCTCGCCACAATGTTGGATGCCAAACGAATACGCGTGTACTCAAGCCAACTGGAGAACGTCATGAGCAAAATCGCAATCATCGGTGCCACCGGCCGTGCCGGCAGCCAATTGCTGGAAGAAGCCCTGCGTCGGGGTCATAGCGTCACGGCCATTGCCCGCGACACCTCGAAGATAAGCCCGCGTGCCGGTGTGGTTACCAGGAACGTCGATGCCCTTGATGCCCACGCGTTGCAAGCGGCCGTCGAAGGCCATGACGTGGTCATCAGCGCGGCGCACTTCGCGACCCTTCCCGCCAGCGCGGTGATCGGGCCGGTGAAAAAGGCCGGGGTGAAACGCCTGCTGGTGGTGGGCGGTGCGGGTTCGCTGTTGCTGCCGGACGGCACTCGAGTGATCGACAGCAAGGGCTTTCCTGAGGAGTACAAGGCTGAGGCGAGCGCCGGGGCTTTGTTTCTGGAAAACCTGCGTCAGGAACAGGATCTGGACTGGACCTTTCTGTCACCGTCGGCGGAGTTCGTCGAAGGTGAGCGTACGGGGGCGTTTCGGGTGGGCAAGGATGATTTGCTGGTGAGCAGCGAAGGGCGGAGCTGGATTTCGTTCGCCGATTACGCGATTGCGCTGATCGATGAAGTGGAAGCGCCGAAGCATTCGCGTCAGCGGTTCACCGTCGGTTACTGAGTCACTGAAAAACCTGTGGGAGCGAGCCTGCTCGCGATAGCGGTGGGTCATTCAACAAATATGCCGACTGACCCACTGCTATCGCGAGC
>NZ_JASCOM010000428.1:0-3003 GCF_029959925.1 Pseudomonas sp. PS02303 | reverse complement strand
GCTTGCTCCCGCTGGGGCGCGAAGCGTTCCCAAGATTTTTAGGGCTGCTGTGCAGCCCAGCGGGAGCAAGCTCCCTCGCCACAAAAGCCCGCCAGAACACCACAAAACGCCTCGCCATCGACCGATGCCGGGGCGTTTTGCTGTCTACGATTCAACTTGCCCCACGCCGGGCCGACAAACTGGCAATATCAACACTTCAAGATGTCGGAGATAACGGATATGTCCCTACGCACCCTGCTCACCACGCTGCTGCTGACGTGCAGTTTTTCAGTCATGGCAGCCACCGAGATCGTGCCCCTGAATTACCACACCAGCGCCGATATGCTACCCATAGCACAGGATTTCATCGGCAAGGACGGCCAGGTCAGCGCTTACGGCAACCAACTGATTGTCAACGCAGAACAGCGCAAGATCGACGAACTTAAGGCCCTTGTCGCACAACTCGACGTTGCCGCGAAGCGCCTGCTGATCACGGTCGACACCAACGAAAACAACTTCCAGGGCGACCAGGGCTACTCGGTCAACGGCGCCAAACCGAGCCAGACGCGCATCATCAATCGCAGCACCGATAGCCGTGATGGCGGCATCCAGCAGATTCAGGCCAGCGAAGGCACACCGGCGCTGATTCAGGTCGGCCAAAGCGTCCCGCTCACCAGCACTCAGACCGATTCCTATGGTGATCTTCGCAGCCAGACCGAGTACCGCAACGTCACTCAGGGCTTCTACGTCACCGCCAGCGTTACCGGCGACATCGTTCACCTGGCGATCAGTACCAACCGTGACCGCATGAGCCAGGAACGTCCAGATGTAGTGAATGTGCAAAGTACCGACACAACTGTCACGGGACGCTTGGGCGAGTGGATCACCCTGGCCGGTGTGAACCGTCAGACCCAAGCCGATAAACAGGGCCAGACCCGCAGCTACTCGACTCAGGGCCGGGATGACATGACGTTGCGGGTGAAAGTCGATACTTTGGACTAAACCACCGAAAACTGACTGATTAGTCGTATTAGACCAAAGATGTAGTGCCCGAAAAAAAGCACTACAAAACGTTTGACGATACAAAAAAGCAAAGGCATGATGGCCTCGCTCCCGCTAATCAGGGGCCCTGGCAAGGGCCTTCGAGGCGCTGCTCGCATCTACCCCGCGAGCCGCTTCGTGTCTGTACCGCCCACAAGGTGTGTTTGACGAGGTTGCCGACTGGAACGAAGTTGTCCCGAGGGACGGAAGCGTAATTAGGTAACCCGGCTCCACACTGAAGTTCGTACCAAGGCCCACGACGCCCGAATGCGCTCGCCAGTTCGCCCTTACCTGCTCACTTCCCCTCGAGCCCATCGTTCATCCCGTCGCCAATCCCGCCGAATCCGACTTGACCACCTAAGCTTCTGGTCAGCGAGCAGCCTCTTACGCCCCAATTGAATCGCGTACTTGGCAGGAGCAGGAATTTTCCACACAGACCTATGCGACGAGGTTTATCTCCATGGCACTGACACGCGAACAGCAAATTGCAGCCCTCGAAAAAGATTGGGCTGAAAACCCACGCTGGAAAGGCGTGACACGCGCTTACTCCGCTGCTGACGTCGTCCGCCTGCGTGGCTCGGTTCAACCTGAGCACACCTTTGCAAAACTGGGCGCCGAGAAGCTGTGGAACCTGGTCACCCAGGGCGCCAAGCCATCCTTCCGTCCTGATAAAGATTTCGTCAACTGCATGGGCGCCCTGACCGGCGGCCAGGCTGTACAACAAGTCAAAGCCGGTATCCAGGCAATCTACCTGTCGGGCTGGCAGGTTGCTGCGGACAACAACTCCGCCGAATCGATGTACCCGGACCAATCGCTGTACCCGGTGGACTCGGTTCCAACCGTGGTCAAGCGCATCAACAACTCGTTCCGTCGTGCCGACCAGATCCAGTGGAAAGCCGGCAAAGGCCCGGGCGACGAAGGTTACATCGACTACTTCGCACCGATCGTGGCTGACGCTGAAGCCGGTTTCGGCGGCGTTCTGAACGCTTACGAGCTGATGAAGAGCATGATCGAAGCAGGCGCCGCCGGCGTTCACTTCGAAGACCAACTGGCTTCCGTGAAAAAATGCGGCCACATGGGCGGCAAAGTACTGGTTCCTACCCAGGAAGCTGTACAGAAGCTGACCGCTGCTCGTCTGGCAGCTGACGTTGCTGGCACACCGACCATCATTTTGGCTCGTACCGACGCTAACGCGGCTGACCTGCTGACTTCCGATTGCGACCCATACGACCAGCCGTTCGTGACTGGCGAACGTACTCAGGAAGGCTTCTACAAAGTACGCGCCGGCCTGGACCAGGCAATCGCTCGCGGCCTGGCTTACGCTCCGTATGCCGACCTGATCTGGTGCGAAACCGCCAAGCCGGACCTGGACGAAGCTCGTCGTTTCGCTGAAGCGATCAAAAAGGAATACCCGGACCAACTGCTGTCGTACAACTGCTCGCCTTCCTTCAACTGGAAGAAAAACCTGGACGACGCGACCATCGCCAAGTTCCAGCGCGAACTGTCCGCCATGGGTTACAAGCACCAGTTCATCACCCTGGCCGGCATTCACAACATGTGGCACAGCATGTTCAACCTGGCGCACGACTACGCCCGCAACGACATGACTGCCTACGTGAAACTGCAAGAGCAAGAGTTCGCTGACGCTTCGAAGGGCTACACCTTCGTGGCTCACCAGCAGGAAGTGGGCACCGGCTACTTCGACGACATGACCACCGTGATTCAAGGTGGCACGTCTTCGGTAACCGCCCTGACCGGTTCGACCGAAGAAGAACAGTTCCACTGATCCGATTCGCCTGAGCAAACGGCCGTTGCGGACCGAATAGAAAGCTAACCGCAACGTCGCACATCTGACGCCCCGACTGGTTCGGGGCGTTTTTTTTGCCTGCATTTTTAAAACACCACCGCCCCCCGTAGGAGCGAGGCTTGCCCGCGAAGAATACGCCGCGGTGCTTCAGACTTACCGCGTCAGCGTTCTTCGCG
>NZ_JASCOM010000427.1:0-3015 GCF_029959925.1 Pseudomonas sp. PS02303 | reverse complement strand
GCTCGCGAAAGCGCCGGATCAGTCAACAACGATGTTGAATGTCCGTATGCCTTCGCGAGCAGGCTCGCTCCCACAAGGGATTGGCGTTGCTTAGAACTCGATGCGCACGTCGCCCTTCGGCACGCTGCAGCACGACAGGATGTAGCCTTCGGCTTCGTCTTCCTCGGTAATCCCGCCGTTGTGGTCCATTTCGACCTCGCCGCCCAGCTTCAGCACTTTGCACGTGCCGCAAATGCCCATGCCGCAGGCCTTCGGAATCAGCAAGCCCAGCTTGGCCGCCGCCGCATGCACGGTTTCACCCGGGGCCACGCGAATGCTCTTGCCGGAGGAGATAAATTCGACTTGATGCAGGTCCGCCAGATCAACTTCCGGCGCGTCGGCAGCAATTTCGGCCTGTTCCACCGCATCGGCGCGGGCTTCCGGCGGCGTGGCACCGAAGGATTCCTCGTGGTAACGCGACATGTCGAAGCCGGCGGTCTCGAGCATGCGCTTGACCGCGTTCATGTACGGCGTCGGGCCGCAGCAGAACACTTCGCGCTCCATGAAGTCCGGGGCCATCAGTTCGAGCATCTTGTGGTTCAGGTAACCGCGATAACCCGCCCACGGCTCACCCAGACCATGCTTCTCGCAGATCAGGTGAAGGCTGAAGTTATCGATCCGCGACGCCATGTGTTCCAGCTCGCGGTGATAAATGATGTCTTTGGGCGAGCGGGCGCTGTGGATAAACACCATGTCGACGTTGCCGTTGGTGTCGTAGAACCAGCGCGCCATCGACATGACCGGCGTGATGCCGACGCCGCCGCTGAGGTACAACACCTTCGGCGCGGTGAAGTCCATGGCGTTGAACAGCCCGACCGGCCCGTGCACCGCCAGCTCCTGACCTTCATGCAGCGTGTCGTGCAACCAGTTCGAGACTTTGCCGCCCGGTACGCGCTTGATCGTCACCGAAAAGCTGTACGGCACCGATGGCGAGCTGGAAATGGTGTAGGAGCGCATGATCGGCACGCCTTCGATTTCCAGCTCCAGGGTGACGAACTGCCCCGGCTTGAAGAAGAACAGGATCGGCTGGTCGGCCATAAAGCAGAAGGTGCGCACATCCCAGGTTTCCTGGATGACTTTGACGCAACGGACAATGTGTCGACCGTTGGCCCAGGTCTGGGTGGTTACCGGATTCAGGAAGCTGTTGGACATGCTGTTCTCCACCGCCGATGGTCGGCCTTATGTTGGCGATTCTGCGTATAGCGCGAGCCACCCATTTACCTATCTGCGACATTCACATACTTATCGCGACCAGCCCCCAACTACCGGGGGTTGCGCGTCGGGAACAGATTGGGCCATGTCGCCCATGGATAAGGTTCTGCCCAGCGCCGGCCCCACACTCGCTCCATACCAAGACACAATCTTTACACCTTGCTTTACACCTTGCGTAGCAAACCGGTGGCCGGTGTAACGGGGTTGGGTGGAGCAGGTCCGGATGCATGAAATTCTGAGCCAAGGCGCCGCGACGACTCATAGCGCGCTATGGGGAGGAGCGGCAACGCAGGATCAGAACTTCATGCGCCGGACCTGCCCGCCCAACCCCGTTACACAGGCCACATAGCCACTTTCGCCGGCCACACAGAATGGCCTTGAGGATCAAATCGATGGACGTCACCGCAAAAATCAGCCTGGGCGATCCGCTGGAACCCGCACGCAAGGCCACCGCGCAGATGCTGCAAGAGCGCGAGCGCACTTTCTCGCTGCCGCAGCCGTTTTACTCTGACGAGCGGCTGTTTGATATCGACATGCAGGAAATCTTCCAGAAAGAGTGGTTGATCGCCGGCATGGCTTGCGAGATCCCGACCAAGGGCAACTACCTGACCCTGCAAGTCGGCAAGAATCCGATCATCGTGATTCGCGGCGCCGAAGGCGTGATCCATGCATTCCACAACGTCTGTCGTCACCGCGGCTCGCGTCTGTGCACCAGTGAAAAGGGCAAGGTTGCCAAACTGGTCTGCCATTACCACCAGTGGACTTACGAACTGGACGGTCGCCTGCTGTTCGCCGGCACCGAAATGGGCGCCGACTTCGACATGAAGCAGTACGGCCTCAAACCGGTGAACGTGAAAACCGCCGGCGGCTACATCTTCATCAGCCTGTCGGAGAATCCGCCAGCCATTGATGACTTCCTGTCGACGCTGAACCATTACATGGAACCGTATGACATGGAAAACACCAAGGTGGCGATTACCACCACCTTGATGGAAAAGGCCAATTGGAAGCTGGTGCTGGAAAACAACCGCGAGTGCTACCACTGCAACGCGTCGCACCCGGAACTGCTGAAAACCCTGCTGGAATGGGACGACGTCACCGACCCGCGTGCCGACCAGGCCTTCAAGGACCACGTCGCGGCCTCCGCCGCTGCCTGGGAAGCCGAGAAGATCCCTTACGCCCACGCCAGTTTCGGCCTGCGTAACCGCATCGTGCGCATGCCGCTGCTCAAGGGCACCGTGTCGATGACCCTGGACGGCAAACAGGGCTGCGCCAAACTCATGGGCCGCATCAAGAACCCGGACCTGGGCTCGATGCGCATCCTGCACCTGCCGCACTCCTGGAACCACTGCATGGGCGATCACATCATCGTCTTCACCGTGTGGCCGATCAGCGCTCAGGAAACCATGGTCACCACCAAGTGGATCGTCCACAAGGACGCCGTTGAAGGCGTGGACTACGACGTGGAGCGCATGCGCCAGGTCTGGGACGCCACCAACGACCAGGACCGTCGCCTGGCCGAAGAGAACCAGCGCGGGATCAACTCCACGGCGTACCAGCCTGGGCCTTACTCCAAGACCTATGAGTTTGGTGTGGTGAACTTTGTGGACTGGTACAGCGAGCGTCTGTTGAGCAACCTCGGGGCCGAGCCTGCGCCTTACCTCAAGGGCGTTCCGGTTCAGGGCTAACAGCAAAAGCATCGCGAGCAGGCTCGCTCCCACAGGGGATCTTTGGTGCGCTGAAGATCGAATGTGGGAGCGAGCC
>NZ_JASCOM010000426.1:0-3032 GCF_029959925.1 Pseudomonas sp. PS02303 | reverse complement strand
GGGTAAGGGAATCGGGTGGCGCTGCAGGGGGGCCCCCTGGCCCTGGCGGCGGACGCCGCCCCCGACCCGACGCACCTCCAGCGCCTGCGCAGGCTGGCAGACCACGTGCGACCGGCGCTGGTATCCGAACACCTCGCCTGGTCCACCTGGCGCAATCACTATTACCCGGACCTGTTGCCATTCCCGCGCAGCCACGAGGCCCTGGTACGCATCGCAGACAACATACAGCGTACCCAGGATGCCCTGGGGCGCAGCATTGCCATCGAAAATCCCAGCCATTACCTGCACCTGGACGGCCACGACTGGGATGAAATCGACTTTCTCACCGAGCTGACGCAGCGCACTGGTTGCGCCCTGCTGCTCGACATCAACAACGTGCACGTCAGCGCGCACAACATCGATTTTGATCCGGCCGCCTACATCGATCGCTTCCCGGGCCAGGCCGTCGCGGAGATTCATCTGGCGGGGCACAGCCATGACGCCGGCGGTGCGTTGCTCATCGACTCCCACGACGCCCCGGTCGCTGACCCGGTCTGGGCCCTGTATCAGCGCTTGATCCAGCGCATCGGCCCGCGCCCGACGCTGATCGAGCGCGATGACAACGTACCCGCGTTCACGGCATTGCTCGGCGAACGCGCGCACGCCCAGGCCATGCTCGACCGACTGGGAGCGACGCAATGATCAGACGTCTCGAACACTTCCAGGACGCCTTCATCGAGGCCTTGCAGGTACGTGCCGCCCCGGAACTGTCCGCCCTCACCGCGCAACCCGGCTTTCAGGTGTACCGCAATACCGTACTCAAGGGCTGCGTCGAGGCGCTGTGTGACAACTTCCCCAGCGTCGAACGCCTGGTCGGCCGTGACTGGCTGCGCGCGGCGGCGGTCGTTCATGCCAACGCCTGCGCACCAAGCGATGCCCGCCTGATCTTCTACGGGGCGGACTTTCCCGCGTTTCTCGCGGCCTTCGAGCCGGCCCGGGAGCTGCCCTACCTGGGCCCGGTGGCCCAACTCGACTACCTGTGGATAGAGGCCTTCTGTGCCGTGCAGGAGCCCGCGCTGGAACTTGCCAGCCTGGCCGGCGTGTCGCCCGAGGCACTGGCAACCTGTCACCTGCGCCCGCGCGCCAGCGCACGCTGGCGGTGGTTCGACGAGCAACCGATCTACAGCCTCTGGCGCTGCAACCGCGAAGGGGTGGACCTGCCTGACAACCTGCCCTGGCAGGGCGAAGGCGCTTTGCTGGTGGGCCATTGCGATGGCGTCACCTGGCACGCGCTCGAACCCGCTGGCTGCGTGTTTCTGGACGCCTGCGCTGCCGGACACGATCTGGAGCGGGCCTCGGCCCTGGCCTTGCAGCGGCAAGGCGACCTGGACTTTACCGACCTGCTCAGCCGCTTGCTGGGTGCCCGCGTGTTCTCTCCCCTTGTTCTTGCATGAAGGAAATAGCCATGGATATCACCCAGCCGTCGTCCAACAACAGCCGCGCCACAGTGCGTCAACGCTGGGACCAGGTGTGCGACCTGCTTCAGCGCCTGATCAGCGACTCGACGCTCAGCCTGGTGGCGCGCATCAGCGTTGCGGCGATCTTCTTTCTCTCGGGGCGCACCAAGGTCGAGGGGCTGTTGACCATCACCCCCGGTACCTATGAGCTGTTTCGTAGCGAATACGCCCTGCCGCTGCTGTCACCGCACCTGGCCGCCCACCTGGCGACCTATGCCGAGCATGTGTTTCCGCTGCTGCTGATCGTCGGCCTGTTCTCGCGCCTGTCTGCCCTGGCGCTGCTGGGCATGACTGCGGTCATCCAGGTATTCGTCTACCCCGATGCCTGGCCAACGCACCTGTCCTGGGCCGGATTGCTGCTGGTCATCATCGGCCGGGGCGCCGGGGCGTGGTCGCTGGACAGGCTGCTGCGCATTCGCTGAATGCGACTGGCGCAGGCAATGCTGTGCGCTTCAGGTCGTGGGCGCTCCGTGCCCCTCTACCGTTTATGAGAGAGGGGCAGGAACCGAGGCCCACGGCTGAATGCATCAAGGCTATTACGGCAGGTACGGCAGGCTCAGGGGCTCATTGCCCGGCCGGTACATTGCCCGCCGTCTGCCCGAAGAGGATCTTCTTGCCCGCCTCGGTCACCGTCGGGCGGCTGGAGAACGGCTCACCCCTGGCGTAGGCCCTGACCGTGGCCGGGCGCTGGGCGATGGCCTCGAACCAGCGGCGCACATGGGGGAAGTCGTCGAGGTTCTGCTGCTGGTTCTTCCACGGCACGATCCAGGGGTAGCACGCCATGTCGGCAATGCTGTACTGCTCGCCGGCAACGAAGGTGCTGTCCGCCAGGCGACGATCCAGCACGCCATAGAGGCGGTTGGTTTCGTTGACGTAGCGGTTGATCGCGTAGGGGATCTTTTCCGGTGCATAGATCCCGAAATGATGGTTCTGCCCGGCCATCGGCCCAAGCCCGCCCATTTGCCAGAACAGCCATTCCGTCACCGTCTTGCGGCCACGCAGGTCGGTGGGCAGGAACAACCCGGTTTTTTCCGCCAGGTACAGCAGGATGGCGCCGGATTCGAACACCGTCACTGCTTCCCCGCCATCGGCCGGCGCAGTGTCGATGATGGCGGGCATGCGGTTGTTCGGCGAGAACGCGAGGAAATCGGGCTTGAACTGGTCGCCCGCGCTGATATCCACCGGGTGGATGCGGTAGTCCAGGCCGGCCTCTTCCAGAAACAGGGTGATCTTGTGGCCGTTGGGTGTTGGCCAGTAGTAGAGCTCGATCATCGTTGGTGGTCCCCGTGAAGGTTCAAGTGACTGTCAAGCAGGGTCAGCGCTGGCCGTACCATGCCTTCGAGCAGTTCACGCTCCGGCCGCGTTCGGGCCAGGACGCGAACGCCCAGGAGAATGCCCAGCAGCAGGCGCGCCAGATCGTCCGCCGGCTGCGCGCAGGTAATGGCGCCGCTGTGCTGGCCGGCCAGCACGCAGCGCCGGAAAAAGGCCTCGATCTGTTTCAGGACAGCAGCCCCCGCGCGCTGGAAGTCGGGGTCG
>NZ_JASCOM010000425.1:0-3059 GCF_029959925.1 Pseudomonas sp. PS02303 | reverse complement strand
ACATCTACGTAAAGCCACGGTTTACATTCACGTAAACCTTTCAGGTTGGTCGAGATCGTAAGAGCCCGCCATCCTGATTACTCGCTTTTGATCTTCGGTGACTGACAGCACACCCACACATTCCCTGGAGGGAAATGTTGGCGGGTGCATGGGCACCGTGCCGGTGCTGTTCTGGTGAATAAAGCAAGAGCGACGCGATGCTTTTGAAACAGACAGCTACTGAAAAAACGAAGTTTTTGAAGGCTATCAGCTCTTGATCTTGATTCGCTTTTGATCTGTTTTTGATCTTGCTTTTGGGTCTGGGGTGTCCCCAGCAAGTAGGAAGTAACGAAGTTACGTCAAGGGGGGCACCCCCTTGTCCTATCTTGAAGCACTTGATTTCATTTTAAGAAAACTTGAATTTTAGAATTTCTATGATTAGATATAGATATCAACATTCGAAATCTATATGTCAGGAATTAAGAACTTTACAGTAATAGCTCAATCAGTAAAAAAGAAAGGCGATGGCCTAATTGCCTACGTCAATTACTTAACTGATGTAAATGAACCATCACATAAAAACACCGAAATATATCCGGTGTTTGATGGTGCATGTGATAACCCTGAAAAGTTTTTAAACGCAACTTTGTTGGAAATTGCAAAAGCCAATAAAGTTAATGCTGGTCGTGAATATTCAAATTACGCACAATCTTTTGATTTTGTATTGCCGAAAACTATAAAACCAACACCTGAACAATGGAAATCTATAACAAGAGATATTTTAAGAGTTGTTCATAAAGAACTTTTTTTACAAGAACCAGAGCCTGAACCAGATGCAGAAACTGGAAAGATTAAAAAAAACCTAAATTTCAAAGGTTCTGTACCTACTGCTCAACAGTTTGGCGGTAAAACATTCTGTATCATTCATGATCAGAAAAACCCGCACTTAAATATGGTAATCCCAACTGTTTATGATGGTGAAAGACTTCTACGAATTGATAGAAGAAGATTAACCAACGAGTTAAAGAAACAATTCAATTTATCAGTTTTAAGCCATTGCAAAATGGACTATAAAGCATATAAGCCGGAAAATGTGAAACTTGGAAGAAGAAAACCAAAAAGTCAATATTTAGCAGAAAAAGCAGAAAAAGCTGCTAATGAAGCAAAGCAACAGCTACTGGAAGTAGAGAAAAAAACAAAATCAACCATTGAAGGTATGTTTTTCGATGCTGAGATCGATCTGGCCGTCGCTGCAGGGCAGCAGAAGGCCATTCTAGACACGATTATCACGCATGGCGTGGAAAGCCTCACCGATAAGCAAAAGGCTCTCATACCGGCTGATATTGAAGCGGAGAAACAAGCTTTTTCATTGAAAAAGTTGGTTGATGATCTTCAAAAACTTGCAGATAAGGCCGTTACATGGATAACGTCAATTATCATTAAAGCCGATGAATTTGATATTGAATCGAATAGGCAAGAAGTATTAACAACCAAAACAGATATAGAGCTAAATCCTCTATATAGTGATGATATTGGTGATAATATTGAAAAGGTTCTTGATGCGTATGAAACACAAGTAGAAGATAATCCAACATTTAACCCGGTTTCGGAAAAAAGACGTAAGATAAAATACAAATAACAAAAAGCGAAGCACCAGAAGCTTTTAAAGCCCGTAAGGGCTTATTGGTTTATTTCTTTTAAAATTCTTTCGATTTCATCATCAAAAAAATCCATTTTTTCTTTTAAATAACGATAAAAATCCTTTGTTTCTTGGGGGATTGGCTTAGCCATTCCCTCAATCGTCTTTGTTTGTGCTTCTAATGCGTCTCTTCTATCATTCAAAAAGCAATAAATGATGTAATTATCATTAAAAACCATTGTTTTTAATGCTTGTTTCCATGCTGGTATATTTTCTTTATTCATTTTCTTCTCCTTTGTCTGTTTCTGTTAATGTTTTTTTACCGTTCAATGTAGTAACTTTGATTTTCTTAGTTTTAACATCGGTCCAGTTCTCGCCTTGTTCGTCCTGAGTAACAAAGACTTTCGCACTAAACGTGGCGGTTTTGTTTTTGCTTTGGTTATCGCTTGTCCAAAACACATTGGAATTTATCATGTAGACGTTAGAGCTACCTGATTTAATGACTTTAATAAAATTACTATCTTGTAAATCGCCTATTGCTTTTGAACATGTTTGTCTTGATTTTTTTGTTATTTGCATCATTGCTGAATAAGAAATTAAAATCGCATTTTCTTTATCCATTAGCTCTACAAGTATTAAAAGAATCTCGAAAGCTGTTGCGTTTAAATTAACTAATCCACGTAATTGTTTTATATTTTCTTTATACATTTGAACAAAGTTCAAATTCTTTCTTTCTTTTAATTCGTTATCTTTTTCTTCAATTATAGTTAGAAGTCTCGCATTAGCGTCTCTTAGTTCTTCTATGTTTCTTTTATCTTCAATATTACTTTGCATAATAAGATCCTCGATGTTAGTAATTAAGTTTTACCATAGATTTACACCATGTCAAGCCAACGCTTGACATAATGTATAAAAATCATTGAAAAATTGAAAAAAAAATAGGTAAACCGTGGCTTTACGTAGATGTAAACCGTGGCTTTACATGCCCCATAAGAGGTAAATCATCGCAAAGTATTGATTTATAAGGATTTTTTTGAAAAAAATCATGAAAAAAAAAGTTATCGCTCTAGTATCTGATCTTCAGGGATCTCGAGATCGTGGGATTTCCATGATTTTCGAGATCATAGGGACACCCAGAGCGTGGCTAGTGGTGTAGATCGTCCTGTGGTGTCCCTACAAGCAACGATCTGGCGAAAGCCGTGTGTGTGCCTCAGTTGAGAGCCTAACGCCTCACTACGTTCGTTGTTGGGTCATTCGTCATCGCTGGCCAAGAAGCCGGCCACCGATGCCAAACGACCTTGATCGATCAGGTTTACATCTACGTAAAGCCACGGTTTACATTCACGTAAACCTTTCAGGTTGGTCGAGATCGTAAGAGCCCGCCATCCTGATTACTCGCTTTTGATCTTCGGTGACTGACAGCACACCCACACATTCCCTG
>NZ_JASCOM010000424.1:0-3075 GCF_029959925.1 Pseudomonas sp. PS02303 | reverse complement strand
GAGGGAGCTTGCTCCCGCCGGGTTGCGAAGCAGCCCTGAAAATCTGCGAGCGGGAGCAAGCTCCCTCGCCACAAAGAACTACAGCGCCAGTTGGCGGCGTAGTTCGGCCAGCACTGGCGCTGTATCCGGCCGCACACCGCGCCACAGGAAAAACGCTTCTGCCGCTTGCTCAGCGAGCATCCCCAATCCATCCATCGACACCGCCGCACCGTGTTCAGTGGCCCAGCGGCAGAACGAGGTCGGCTCCTTGCCGTACATCATGTCGTAGCACACCGTCTTGCCCGGTTCGATCAGGCTGCTGGCAATCGGCGGTACATCGCCTGACAGACTCGCCGACGTCGCGTTAATGATCAGGTCCACCGACTCTTGCAGCCAGTCAAAACCGCTGGCCGACACCGGCCCCAGGTCCGCGAACAATTCCGCCAGCAACTCGGCTTTCTCGACGGTGCGGTTGGCGATAATTACCGAAGCGGGTTGCTCGGCCAGCAACGGCTCCAGCGCACCGCGCACCGCGCCACCAGCGCCGAGCAGCAGGATGCGTTTGCCCTTGAGACTGAAACCGGCGTTGACCGTCAGGTCCCGCACCAGTCCGGCGCCGTCGGTGTTGTCACCCAACAACGTGCCATCGGCAAGTTTGCTCAGGGTGTTCACCGCGCCTGCCCGCTGCGCCCGTGCCGTCAGACTGTTGGCCAGGCGATAAGCCTCTTCCTTGAACGGCACCGTCACATTCGCCCCGCGACCTTCGAGGAAAAACGTCTTGGCGAAGTCGGAAAAGTCGTCGAGTGGCGCCAGCGAGGTGCTGTAGTCCAGTTGCTGAGCGGTCTGCTCGGCAAACAAGCGGTGGATCAGCGGCGACTTGCTGTGACCAATCGGGTTACCGAATACGACGTAACGGTCCATCAGAACTCCTCGTTCAGGCCTTGGCCAACCAATCGCGGTCTTGCAGGAAATAGTCGGTCAGGCGAGCTTCTTCGCTGCCCGGCTCGGCTTTCCAGTCGTAGCCCCAGCGGACTTGCGGGGGCAGGGACATGAGGATCGACTCGGTGCGCCCACCCGATTGCAGGCCGAACAGCGTGCCACGGTCGTAGACCAGGTTGAACTCGACGTAGCGGCCACGGCGAAATTCCTGGAATTCACGCTGTTTGGCGGTGAACGCATCGTTCTTGCGGCGCTGCACGATCGGCAGGTAGGCCTCGATGTAGGCGTCACCGATGGCGCGCATGAAGGCGAAGCTGGTGTCGAAGTCCCACTCGTTCAAGTCATCAAAAAACAGACCGCCGATGCCCCGTGGCTCGTGGCGATGCTTGATGTGGAAATAGCTGTCGCACCAGGCCTTGTAGCGCGGATAGACGTCCGGGCCGAACGGCGCACAGGCCTGCTCGGCGACGCGGTGCCAGTGCACGCAGTCTTCTTCGTTACCGTAATAAGGGGTCAGGTCGAAACCGCCGCCGAACCACCAGACCGGTTCTTCACCTTCTTTTTCAGCAATGAAAAAGCGCACGTTGGCATGGGAAGTCGGCACCTGCGGGTTGTGCGGGTGAATCACCAGCGACACGCCCAGGGCTTCGAAACCACGGCCGGCCAGTTCAGGTCGATGAGCGCTGGCGGACGGTGGGAGACCGCTACCAAAGACGTGGGAAAAGTTGACGCCACCCTTTTCGATGACCGCGCCGTTTTCGATCACACGCGTGCGACCGCCACCGCCGGCAGGCCGGGTCCAGGCGTCTTCGACGAATGCCGTGCCGCCGTCTTCGGCTTCAAGGGCTGCGCAAATCCGGTCTTGCAGGTCGAGCAGGTAGGCTTTTACGGCCTCGGTGCGGGTCGTCATGTCATCACCTTGAATCGGGCAAAACTACGCGGCGCTCCATCGGAGCAGGGGCCGGCGCAAATGGGCGCGTAGCATAACATCGCAGATGGGCCTGCCGCAGTTGACGAAGGTCAAGCTTAGGAGTCCGATAGGGAGCTTCGCAAATGACCTAAGGAGAGTTCTGATGGCAAAGCGTATCCAGTTCCGCGCCCATGGCGGCCCCGAAGTGCTCGAGTATGTCGACTATCAACCCGCCGAGCCCGGCCCGCAGCAGGTTCGCGTGGTCAACAAGGCGATCGGCCTGAACTTCATCGACACTTACTACCGCAGTGGTCTCTATCCGCTGCCCGCCCTGCCATCGGGCCTGGGCTCGGAAGGTGCGGGCGTGGTCGAGGCGGTGGGCAGCGAAGTGACCCGGTTCAAGGTCGGCGATCGTGTGGCTTACGGCAGCGGCCCGTTGGGCGCCTACAGCGAGGTTCACGTTTTGCCGGAGGCCAACCTGGTGCACTTGCCGGACGCCATCAGTTTTGAACAGGCCGCCGGTGTGATGCTCAAGGGCCTGACCGTGCAATACCTGCTGCGTCAGACGTATGAACTCAAGGGTGGCGAAACCATCCTGTTCCATGCCGCCGCGGGCGGTGTCGGATCCCTGGCCTGCCAATGGGCGAGGGCCTTGGGAGTGAAGTTGATCGGCACGGTCAGCTCGCCGGAGAAAGCCGCACTGGCCAAAGCCAACGGCGCATGGGCGACTATCGATTACAGCCACGAAAACGTCGCACAACGGGTGCTGGAATTGACTGACGGAAAAAAAGTCCCGGTGGTGTACGACGGCGTCGGCAAGGACACCTGGCTAACGTCGCTCGATAGCGTGTCACCACGGGGCCTGGTGGTGAGCTTCGGCAATGCGTCCGGCGCAGTGGACGGGGTGAGCCTGGGGATTTTGGCGGCGAAGGGCTCGTTGTACGTGACCCGGCCGACGCTGGCGACCTACGCCAATAACGCAGAAAACCTGCAGCGCATGGCCGATGAGCTGTTCGAGATGATCATCAGCGGCAAACTTAAGGTGGACGTCAGCCAGAAGTATCCGTTGGCTGAGGCGGCGAAGGCGCAGACCGAGTTGTCGGCGCGGCGTACGACTGGCTCGACTGTTCTGCTGCCTTAACATCAAACTGTGGCGAGGGAGCTTGCTCCCGCTGGGCCGCGAAGCGGCCCCTCATATCTTTAAAAGAACGGGACTGCTGCGCAGTCCAGCGGGAGCAAGCTCCCTC
>NZ_JASCOM010000423.1:0-3101 GCF_029959925.1 Pseudomonas sp. PS02303 | reverse complement strand
CCGCTGGGCTGCGAAGCGGCCCCTGCATTCTTTCAGAGAAAACGCATTGTCAGGTTTTACGACTGCTTCGCAGCCGAGCGGGAGCAAGCTCCCTCGCCACAACAGCACCGCAACTTCATTCCTCAGCGCTATGCACCACCACCAGCAACTGCGCCTGAGCCTCCCCCACTGAGCGAATCCGGTGCGGTTTCTGCGCATTGAAGTGCAGCGCATCCCCGCGATTGAGCAGCACGCGCTCGTTCATGAAGTCCACTTCCACCTGCCCTTCGTGGACGAACAGAAACTCTTCCCCCACGTGTTCCTTGAAGGTTTTATCCGCGAATTCTGTCGGGGGATAAATCATGAACGGCAGCAGGCTGCGCTCGCTGACCTGGTGGGCCAGCACCGCGTAGCCGGGGCTTTCATCGTTGGCCGCCAGGGACTGGCGCTCGTCGCTGCGCACCAGGCTGTAGCTGTCGAGGCTGATGTTGTCTTCGGAGAACAACTCCTCGACCTTCACGTTCAGCGCCTTGGCCAGTTTCAGGGCAGCCGCGATCGACGGCGTATTCAGCCCGCGCTCGACTTTCGACAGATAGCTCTTGGTCATGCCGGATTTTTCGGCCAGGGCCTCCAGCGTCACGCCAAGTTTTTTTCTAAGTAATTTCAAACGGATAGACATGAAGAACGATTAATCCATCAAGGAGGCGACGATTTGCCCTTGCCTATGACACAAAGTGTCATATAGCCTCTGCTGTGTCATTTGCATGAACCACCCCAAGGACACCGAGATGGCCAAGACCTTAGCATTACCCAAAGAGCAATTGGTCAAGCAAGCGTTGACCCAGATGCAAAACACCCTGGCGGATAATACGTGGACCGACCGGCAAAAGCTGGCCCTGACCTGCCGGATTCTATTTGAAAATGGTCACGACTCCGGCTTGGCCGGGCAAATCACCGCCCGTGGCCCTCAGCCTGGCACCTATTACACTCAACAACTGGGCCTGGGTTTCGACGAGATCACCGCGAGCAATCTGCTGCTGGTCAACGAAGACCTGGAAGTGCTCGAAGGCCACGGTATGCCCAACCCGGCCAACCGTTTCCACAGTTGGGTGTACCGCGCCCGGCCCGACGTGAACTGCATCATTCACACGCACCCGACCCACGTCGCGGCGCTGTCGATGCTCGAAGTGCCGCTGCAGATTTCCCACATGGACCTGTGCCCGCTCTACGACGATTGCGCGTTTCTCGAAGGCTGGCCGGGTGTACCGGTGGGCAACGAAGAAGGTGATTTGATCGCCGGCGCACTGGGCGACAAACGGGCCATCCTGCTGTCGCACCACGGCCAGTTGTCCACCGGCACGACCATCGAAGAAGCCTGTGTCATTGCTCAGCTGATCGAGCGTGCCGCAAAGCTGCAACTGCTGGCGATGAGTGCCGGGACCATCAAACCGATCCTGCCGGACCTGGGCCGCGAAGCCCATGACTGGATCTCGAAACCCAAGCGCCACGGCGCCGCGTTCAACTACTACGCCCGGCAGCACCTGCGTCAACACGCCGATTGCCTGAACTGAACCCACCCATTTCCTGAAGGAGACACAACATGTCGACCCCCACCATTCACGGCATCATCGGCTACACCATCACCCCGTTCACCGCCAATGGCGAAGGCGTCGATCTCGACGCACTCGGGCGTTCCATCGACCGCTTGATCGACGGCGGCGTCCACGCCATCGCGCCACTGGGCAGCACCGGCGAAGGCGCTTACCTGAGCGATGCGGAGTGGGATCAGGTCAGCGAATTCAGCATCAAGCATGTGGCCAGGCGCGTGCCGACCATCGTCAGTGTGTCCGACCTGACCACTGCCAAAGCCGTGCGCCGCGCCCGTTTCGCCGAAGCCCATGGCGCCGATGTGGTGATGGTGCTGCCGACGTCCTACTGGAAACTCAGCGAAGCGGAAATCCTCGCCCACTACCGCGCCATCGGCGACAGCATCGGCGTCCCGATCATGCTCTATAACAACCCGGCCACCAGCGGCACCGACATGTCGGTGGACCTGATACTGCGGATCGTCAACGCCGTGGAGAACGTGACCATGGTCAAGGAGAGCACCGGTGACATCCAGCGCATGCACAAGCTGCAACTGCTCGGCGAAGGCCGGGTGCCGTTCTACAACGGCTGCAACCCGCTGGCGCTGGAAGCGTTTGCGGCGGGTGCGAAAGGTTGGTGCACAGCGGCGCCGAACCTGATTCCGCAGCTCAATCTGGATCTGTATGACGCGGTGCTGGCGAATGACCTGGGCAAGGCGCGTGAACTGTTCTATCGCCAGTTGCCGCTGCTGGACTTCATCCTCAAGGGTGGCTTGCCGGCGACGATCAAGGCGGGGCTGCGTACGACCGGGCTGGAAGTGGGCGATCCGCGGTTGCCGGTGTTTCCACTCGGCGAGGCCGGGATCAGCCAGTTGCAAGACTTGCTGAAAGCCTTGCGTTGATCTCAAGCCGCACACAAAACCCATGTGGGAGTGAGCCTGCTCGCGATGGCGGACTGACATTCAACATCTTCGTCGAATGTTAAGCCGCTATCGCGAGCAGGTTCGCTCCTACAGGGGGAATTGTGTTTGTCCTGAAGGGAGCGATCAAAGCACCGGCAAGGTCTTGTCCTTGATCACGGTGGTCGGCCCGTTGGCCTTGACGCTGGCGATGCCTTTATCCATCGCGCCAGCGGAAGAGTAGGTCTCGCTGCTGCCGATGATCTCGTGGTTACCGGCCTTGAGATTGAAGTAAGGATGGCCATCCTTGGTGGTTTTCTTTTCGTAGCGCTCATCCAGCGGGCTGTTCTTCTGCACCGAAGCAATGCCGTTGTCGGCAGCACCGCGAGTGGTGTACAGCTCGCTGGTCAGAATGGTTTCGGCGTTGGCGGCCTTCAGTACAAACTTGAACTGACCGTTGCTGCTTTTGCTCACTTCGTACCATCCGGACATGCTCTTTCTCCTTGGCGATTGAGTGGTCTCGCGCTTCAGAGTAAAGACCAGCCCGGGACATCTGTCGCCTGTAACACCGCCATCGCGAGCAGGCTCGCTTGCACATTGGAATGCGTTCCCCCGAGGGAGCGAGCCTGCTCGCGAT
>NZ_JASCOM010000422.1:0-3123 GCF_029959925.1 Pseudomonas sp. PS02303 | reverse complement strand
TAGATCGTTCTTTAAAAATTTGGGTATGTGATAGAAAGATAGACTGAACGTTACTTTCACTGGTAACGGATCAGGCTAAGGTAAAATTTGTGAGTTGCTCTTAATTGAGTATTATCGAATTTTCGGCGAATGTCGTCTTCACAGTATAACCAGATTGCTTGGGGTTATATGGTCAAGTGAAGAAGCGCATACGGTGGATGCCTTGGCAGTCAGAGGCGATGAAAGACGTGGTAGCCTGCGAAAAGCTTCGGGGAGTCGGCAAACAGACTTTGATCCGGAGATGTCTGAATGGGGGAACCCAGCCATCATAAGATGGTTATCTTAAGCTGAATACATAGGCTTAAGAGGCGAACCAGGGGAACTGAAACATCTAAGTACCCTGAGGAAAAGAAATCAACCGAGATTCCCTTAGTAGTGGCGAGCGAACGGGGACTAGCCCTTAAGTGGCTTTGAGATTAGCGGAACGCTCTGGAAAGTGCGGCCATAGTGGGTGATAGCCCTGTACGCGAAAATCTCTTAGTCATGAAATCGAGTAGGACGGAGCACGAGAAACTTTGTCTGAATATGGGGGGACCATCCTCCAAGGCTAAATACTACTGACTGACCGATAGTGAACTAGTACCGTGAGGGAAAGGCGAAAAGAACCCCGGAGAGGGGAGTGAAATAGATCCTGAAACCGTATGCGTACAAGCAGTGGGAGCCCACTTTGTTGGGTGACTGCGTACCTTTTGTATAATGGGTCAGCGACTTATTTTCAGTGGCGAGCTTAACCGAATAGGGGAGGCGTAGCGAAAGCGAGTCTTAATAGGGCGTCTAGTCGCTGGGAATAGACCCGAAACCGGGCGATCTATCCATGGGCAGGTTGAAGGTTGGGTAACACTAACTGGAGGACCGAACCGACTACCGTTGAAAAGTTAGCGGATGACCTGTGGATCGGAGTGAAAGGCTAATCAAGCTCGGAGATAGCTGGTTCTCCTCGAAAGCTATTTAGGTAGCGCCTCATGTATCACTGTAGGGGGTAGAGCACTGTTTCGGCTAGGGGGTCATCCCGACTTACCAAACCGATGCAAACTCCGAATACCTACAAGTGCCGAGCATGGGAGACACACGGCGGGTGCTAACGTCCGTCGTGAAAAGGGAAACAACCCAGACCGTCAGCTAAGGTCCCAAAGTTATGGTTAAGTGGGAAACGATGTGGGAAGGCTTAGACAGCTAGGAGGTTGGCTTAGAAGCAGCCACCCTTTAAAGAAAGCGTAATAGCTCACTAGTCGAGTCGGCCTGCGCGGAAGATGTAACGGGGCTCAAACCATACACCGAAGCTACGGGTATCACTTAGGTGATGCGGTAGAGGAGCGTTCTGTAAGCCTGTGAAGGTGAGTTGAGAAGCTTGCTGGAGGTATCAGAAGTGCGAATGCTGACATGAGTAACGACAATGGGTGTGAAAAACACCCACGCCGAAAGACCAAGGTTTCCTGCGCAACGTTAATCGACGCAGGGTTAGTCGGTCCCTAAGGCGAGGCTGAAAAGCGTAGTCGATGGAAAACAGGTTAATATTCCTGTACTTCTGGTTATTGCGATGGAGGGACGGAGAAGGCTAGGCCAGCTTGGCGTTGGTTGTCCAAGTTTAAGGTGGTAGGCTGGAATCTTAGGTAAATCCGGGATTCTAAGGCCGAGAGCTGATGACGAGTGTTCTTTTAGAACACGAAGTGGTTGATGCCATGCTTCCAAGAAAAGCTTCTAAGCTTCAGGTAACCAGGAACCGTACCCCAAACCGACACAGGTGGTTGGGTAGAGAATACCAAGGCGCTTGAGAGAACTCGGGTGAAGGAACTAGGCAAAATGGCACCGTAACTTCGGGAGAAGGTGCGCCGGTGAGGGTGAAGCATTTACTGCGTAAGCCCATGCCGGTCGAAGATACCAGGCCGCTGCGACTGTTTATTAAAAACACAGCACTCTGCAAACACGAAAGTGGACGTATAGGGTGTGACGCCTGCCCGGTGCCGGAAGGTTAATTGATGGGGTTAGCTAACGCGAAGCTCTTGATCGAAGCCCCGGTAAACGGCGGCCGTAACTATAACGGTCCTAAGGTAGCGAAATTCCTTGTCGGGTAAGTTCCGACCTGCACGAATGGCGTAACGATGGCGGCGCTGTCTCCACCCGAGACTCAGTGAAATTGAAATCGCTGTGAAGATGCAGTGTATCCGCGGCTAGACGGAAAGACCCCGTGAACCTTTACTATAGCTTTGCACTGGACTTTGAATTTGCTTGTGTAGGATAGGTGGGAGGCTTTGAAGCGTGGACGCCAGTTCACGTGGAGCCAACCTTGAAATACCACCCTGGCAACTTTGAGGTTCTAACTCAGGTCCGTTATCCGGATCGAGGACAGTGTATGGTGGGTAGTTTGACTGGGGCGGTCTCCTCCTAAAGAGTAACGGAGGAGTACGAAGGTGCGCTCAGACCGGTCGGAAATCGGTCGTAGAGTATAAAGGCAAAAGCGCGCTTGACTGCGAGACAGACACGTCGAGCAGGTACGAAAGTAGGTCTTAGTGATCCGGTGGTTCTGTATGGAAGGGCCATCGCTCAACGGATAAAAGGTACTCCGGGGATAACAGGCTGATACCGCCCAAGAGTTCATATCGACGGCGGTGTTTGGCACCTCGATGTCGGCTCATCACATCCTGGGGCTGAAGCCGGTCCCAAGGGTATGGCTGTTCGCCATTTAAAGTGGTACGCGAGCTGGGTTTAGAACGTCGTGAGACAGTTCGGTCCCTATCTGCCGTGGACGTTTGAGATTTGAGAGGGGCTGCTCCTAGTACGAGAGGACCGGAGTGGACGAACCTCTGGTGTTCCGGTTGTCACGCCAGTGGCATTGCCGGGTAGCTATGTTCGGAATAGATAACCGCTGAAAGCATCTAAGCGGGAAACTAGCCTCAAGATGAGATCTCACTGGGACCTTGAGTCCCCTGAAGGGCCGTCGAAGACTACGACGTTGATAGGTTGGGTGTGTAAGCGCTGTGAGGCGTTGAGCTAACCAATACTAATTGCCCGTGAGGCTTGACCATATAACACCCAAGCAATTTGCTGACCTGAAAGGGCACCAGATTGCGGTGTGTGAAGACGAAA
>NZ_JASCOM010000421.1:0-3128 GCF_029959925.1 Pseudomonas sp. PS02303 | reverse complement strand
CGCCTACAGATTGCGCGCAACTCCTGTAGGCGCGAGGCTTGCCCGCGAAGGCGTCTGGCCTGCCTGCAAACCAGCTTAAACCAATCCACCATTCACCCGCAGAATCTGACCATTGACCCAAGCCGAATCCGGCCCGACCAGAAACGACACCACACGAGCAATGTCCTCTGGCTGACCGAGACGCTCCAGCGGAGGCATCTTGGCGAAGGTCTGGATCTGCTCTTCGCTCTTGCCGTGCAAAAACAATTCGGTCGCTATCGGCCCGGGGGCGACTGCGTTGACGGTGATGTTGCGCCCGCGCATTTCTTTGGCGAATACCTGGGTCAGGGATTCCACGGCCGCTTTGCTGGCGATGTACACCGCGTACCCCGGCAGGTTGAGCCCGACGGTGCTGCTGGAAAAGTTGACGATCCGCCCGCCGCTGTTCAGACGCGTCGCCGCCTCACGCAAGGTGTTGAAGGTGCCGCGCGCGTGGATGTTGAAGGTCTGGTCGAACAGTTCGTCTGTGTGTTGCGCCAGCGGCATCACTTTGAGAATGCCGGCGTTGTTGATCAGCACATCGACCTTGCCCAGCTGCGTTTCGGTCTCGTCGAACATCCGGCGTACGTCGTCGGCATTGGCCACATCGGCCTTGATCGCTATGGCTTGATGGCCGGCCTGACGCAACTCCACCACCCGTTTTGAGGCTTCGATGGCGCTGCTGGCGTAGTTGATGGCGACGGCGAACCCTTCGCTGGCCAGTTGTCTGGCGATCACGGCACCGATGCCACGGGAGGCGCCGGTCACGAGGGCAACTTTCGAAGTTTGAGTAGTCATGGCGAACCTTTGAAGGTGTTTGTTGGGGTGAAGCCAGATTCACATGTTTACCGAAGCCGATAAATGCACGAGAGTTGCCTTGACTGTTCAATAATCGCCAACAATCGAGGAGCAGGAGCCAAGCGTGGATCAAGTCAAAGCAATGAAGGTTTTCGTGCGGATCTACGAGCGCAGCAGCTTCACGCTGGCCGCCGAGGACCTGAATCTACCGCGGGCGACGCTGACCCATACGCTGAATCAGTTTGAAGCGTGGCTCGGTACGCGCTTGTTGGAACGCAGCACCCGCAGGGTGCGTCCGACGCTGGACGGCGAGGCCTACTATCAGCGTTGTGTGCACTTGCTGGCGGAACTGGAAGAAGCCGAACTGGCGTTTCGCGGTTGCGCACCCAAAGGCCGCTTGCGCGTGGACTTGCATGGCACCCTGGCCAGGCATTTTGTGATCCCGGCATTGCCACAATTCATGGAGCGTTACCCGGACATCGAGTTGTCCATCAGCGAAGCCGACCGTTTTGTCGACCTGATCGCTGAAGGCGTCGACTGCGTGCTGCGCGCCGGCACCTTGAGTGATTCGGCGCTGATCGGAAAACGCATCGCCAACCTGCGCCAGATCACCTGCGCCAGCCCCGCCTATCTGCGTCAATACGGTGAACCGAAAAGCCTTGAAGACCTGAAACACCATCGCGCGGTGAACTACGTCTCGCGCACCACCGCCAAGTTGTTCCCTTTCGAATTCATGGTCGATGGCGAGCTGAAAGAAGTCGCTATCGAAGGCGCGGTTTCAGTGTTCGGCGCGGAAATCTACGCGGCGTCGGCAATTGCCGGGCTCGGCCTGATCCAGTGTCCGCATTACCGTATGGAGGCGCAGATTTCCCAAGGCCTGGTGCAAGAAGTCCTCATCGACACGCCGCCACCGTCAATGCCGGTTTCGGTGCTGTACCCCCACAACCGACACATGTCGCCACGGGTTCGGGTGTTTGTGGATTGGTTGGGGGAGCTGTTTACGGGCGCTGTTTGACCTTGCTGTTCTTGATCGTTCCCACGCTCCGCGTCGGAACGATCATCTGTGAAACGTTTCAGCTTTTTCGCGAGTCCGAGGTTTATCGGCGTTTGTCTCGGCGTATGCTGGGCAACTTGCGAAGCAGTCGATACCAACTTCAAGACAGACAAGAGAGGATTCGATGACTTACACCGCTGCCGAAAACCGCTACGACTCTATCCCTTACCGCCGCGTAGGCCGCAGCGGTCTGGTGCTGCCGGCGCTGTCCCTGGGGCTGTGGCACAACTTCGGTGACAGCACGCCGATCGACACTCAGCGCTCGCTGTTGCGCACCGCCTTCGACCTGGGCATCAACCACTTCGACCTGGCCAACAACTATGGCCCGCCGTATGGCAGCGCCGAGATCAACTTCGGTCGTTTGCTGCGTGAAGACTTCAAGCAGTACCGCGACGAGTTGATTATTTCGAGCAAGGCCGGTTGGGACATGTGGCCCGGCCCTTATGGCCAGGGCGGCGGTTCGCGTAAATACGTGCTGGCCAGCCTCGACCAGAGCCTGCAACGCCTGGGCCTGGACTACGTGGACATCTTCTATTCCCATCGCTTCGACCCCGACACCCCACTGGAAGAAACTGCCAGTGCGTTGGCCACCGCCGTACAGCAGGGCAAGGCGCTGTACATCGGCATCTCGTCCTATTCCGGGGTGAAAACCCGTGAGATGGCGGCGCTGCTGAAAGAGTGGAAAGTGCCGTTGCTGATTCACCAACCAGCCTACAACCTGCTCAATCGCTGGGTTGAAAAGGATCTGCTGGACGTCACCGACGAACTCGGCACTGGCGTGATTGCGTTCACGCCATTGGCGCAGGGCTTGTTGACCGACAAGTACCTCAATGGCATTCCGAAGGATGCGCGGGTCAATCGCCCGGGCGGTGGTTCTTTGCAGGAATCTCATCTGTCCGAAGCCAACATCGCCCACGTGCGCGGGCTCAACGAAATCGCCAAGCGTCGCGGTCAGAGCCTGGCGCAACTGGCGTTGGCATGGACGCTGCGCGATCCGCGCGTGACCTCGGCACTGATCGGTGCGAGCCGGCCGGAGCAGATTATCGAGAACGTCGCAGCGTTGAAGAATTTGAGTTTCAGCGCGGAAGAACTGGCGGAAATTGACCGGTTTGCCCAGGAAGGCGGGATCAATCTTTGGGAGAAGCCTTCGACGGCTGAATAAGTGTTCGGCGGCGGGTCTTCCTGAGCCTGTTCGTGCCTCTTCGCGAGCAGGCTCGCTCCCACAGTGTATTTGTGTCAGGCACAGACCCTGTGGGAG
>NZ_JASCOM010000420.1:0-3129 GCF_029959925.1 Pseudomonas sp. PS02303 | reverse complement strand
CGAAGGCGGTGTGCCAGTTACCGGTGATGCCAACTGACACACCGCCTTCGCGGGCAAGCCTCGCTCCTACGGGGGTCAGTGCGGCTGCGGGAATGTGGGCAGGATCAGCTATAGTGCCGCGCGGGTTTTGTTATGGAGACATCCCATTGCGTATCGTTTTTCTATTATCGGCCTGGCTATTGAGCTTTGGTGCCATGGCGGCGCTGGGCGATGTGGCGACGCTTGATCGCAGCACCTGGCCGGAAAAGCTCAGCAGCCCGACGCTGTTCGACGTGGCATCACGCGCCGAAATCCTCATGTTTTCGCGGGTGCTGCTGGCGAGCGAGTCGCTGGATGAAGCGAGCCTGGCCCAGCGTCTGGGCCTGCGCAAGATTAATCTGGAGGCCGTCAACAACCTGCGCCAGCGCCTGTGGCAGCGACTGCTGACCAACTACAACTTCGCCCAGCAGAGCTGCGATCAGGATGCCTCCTTCTGTTTCCTCGTCGAAGACATGGACACCCTGCGCCAGCAAGCGGCCAAGTTTCAGGTCAGCGACGACAGCTATTACATCAAGTGGTCGGAGCCGAGCCGGTTGTTCCACGCCCAGTATCTGGATGAGCAACTGCGCAAGGCGGCCCTGTTTCCGCAGAGCAGCAGCGAAGTCGATCGTTTTGGTGACTATGAGCGCAACGGCGAAGAGATGCATGACCGGCTGTTTTTGCTGACGTTCGACAGCGCCGCCAATATCACGCCGGACAACACCGGCTGGGTCTCCGAGTACCTGCGCAAGTCGAACATGAGCGGCACCTTCTTCGTGCTGGGCAAAGACATTCAGGCGCGTCTGGCCGAGCGCTCGGTGGCCAGTCTGCAAGCGACCTATTCAACGCAGTGCATTGGCGTGCAAGGCTGGGAGTTTCGCTCCCACAGCCACTGGCAGGACTGGCAGGACTCGGTGCGCCGCAGCGTCGAGCTGGTCAAAAGCAAACTGCCGGAGAATTACGTGCCGCTGTTCCGTCCGCCCGATGGCCAGCGTCGTTCTGACGCCGAAGGCTTCTTCAAGGCTCAGGGTTTGCAGGTGGCACTGTGGGACATCGATGCCCAGGATGGCGCCGGCAAGCTCAAGGGCAACCCGAGCGCCCAGCGCGTGTTGACGCTGATGCTGCTATGGCGACATGGGGTGATCAACTTCAATGTGAAGCAGGATGCGGTGAAAACGGCGATGCCCTGGCTCATCATGCAAACGGCGCAAAGCGGGATCGGTTGGGAGGACTGTCAGGACGCGTTTCGCTGAAACCGTAAAAAGCCCGGAATCATTGGGGAGGAGGGCGCGGCGGGGTGATTTTCGAGCAGATTTCGATGCAGGCGGACTTCCGACTTTAACGGGGTGATGGCCATCCGCCTAGTGCTATTGGTCACTCTGAAAAATAAACTTCAAAAAAACGTCAAAGTACTTTTTTCTGTCATGGGTTTTGGAGTATTACGAAGACAGACCGCCGAAACCTGCAACACAGGTGGCGTCTTCCAAGACCCTACTTGTTCGCAGTTCACTTGAATCCTCGCAGGTGAATTCGGTGGCCACTTCGAGGCGCAGCACTGTCACGGTATTGCGTCGAATGGCTCCCACAAAGGTGACCGAGTATGGATGATCACGGACGTAGTTCTTCCTCCAACCAGCCAATCCTTTATGTACTCGATACCAACGTATTGATTCACGATCCAAACGCCCTGCTTAATTTCGAAGAACACCACGTTGCCATCCCGATGACCGTGCTTGAGGAGCTGGACAAGCTCAAGAGCGGGCATCACAGCGTGGCCGCAGAATGCCGTCAGGCGATTCGCCTGATCGACAAGACCCTGGGCGATGCCAGCCCCGAAGACGTCGAGCTCGGTGTGCCGATCCAGCGCGGCAAGAGTGGGCCCAAGGGTTTGCTGTCAATTCTGATGAGCAAGCGTGCCGAACCGAACATCATTCTTCCCGAACACCTGAACGACAACATCATCATCAACCAGTTGATTGACCTGCACGCGCGCGAGCCGAAACTGCCCGTGGTGCTGGTCACCAAAGACATCAACATGCGCCTCAAGGCCCGGGCGTGCGGGATCGCGGCCGAGGACTACAGCACCGACCAACTGGTCGATGACGTTTCGTTGCTGCCCAACGGTTACCACAACATGACCGGCTCCTTCTGGGACCGGGTGAGGAATGTCGAAACCCGTCAGGACCACGGTCGCACCTGGCATCAGGTGCAATTGATCGACAACCTGCCGGCCGTCCACATCAACGAGTTCATCATTGACGAACAGGGCTTCGTCGGCTGGATCAAGGAGATAGAGGAAGACCGGCTGCTGATCCTTGACCTGCACCAGGAACCGCTGCTGCACCAGGAAGCGTGGGGCCTTAAACCCCGTGACATCTATCAGAGCCTGGCGCTATACGCCTTGCTTGACCCGGACATCCACCTGGTCAACCTGTCGGGTGCTGCCGGCTCCGGTAAAACCATCCTGGCCCTGGCGGCGGCGATCGAGCAGACCATGGTCAGCAAGCGCTACCGCCGGATCATCGCGACGCGCAGCGTGCAGGGCCTGGACCAGGAAATCGGTTTCCTGCCCGGCACCGAAGCGGAAAAAATGGAGCCTTGGCTGGGCGCCATCACCGACAACCTTGAAGCCTTGCACATGGATGACGAAAACACCCATGGCAGCGTCGATTACATCCTCAGCAAAGTGCCGTTGCAGTTCAAATCCCTCAACTACATTCGAGGCCGCAGCTTCCAGCAGAGTCTGATCCTGATTGATGAATGCCAGAACCTGACACCGCACCAGATGAAAACCATCATCACCCGTGCCGGCGCCGGTTCCAAAGTGGTGTGCCTGGGCAACCTGGCGCAGATCGACACCCCTTACCTGTCCGCGACCAGCTCCGGATTGACATACCTGACCGAACGCTTCAAGGATTTCCCCAACGGTGTACACATCACCCTGCAAGGGGTGCCACGTTCGATACTGGCCGAATACGCCGAAACGCATTTGTAACTACGTCACCAGAACCGGGCGGCCCCAAAAGCCGCCCGGTTTTTTTATGCCCAACACAAATCCCCTTGCAGGAGCGAGGCTTGCCCGCGAAGACGACCGCACATTCAACATCAATC